>JAPLFI010000318.1 GCA_026390755.1 Ignavibacteriota bacterium | reverse complement strand
GTGCCATTTCGCTTTTAAGCCCGGTGCGTTGTTCGGGATCCATTTATTGCACATACCCAAATAAATTTCTCCGGCAGTTCTTGCCACGCTCCAAAGCCTTATTTCATCAAGCCAGCCCGAGCCTGCATCGGAATTTCCTCTGCCTATCCTCATTTCATTGGCTGAACTTCCCAGAACTAATGCCGCTGTTACAGGCGCAGCCGGCACACCGTTCAGGTAAAATGTTGCCGTACTTCCGTTGGAAACAACTGCTAAATGCTGCCAGATTCCGGCTGTTATCGGAAAAGGACATGTCGCAATTGTTGATCCTGCTCTGAAAAACGGAAGCATAGTAGTAAGGCTGACTCCGAGCTGATAGTCGAATGAAGCTACGCCTTTATTAAGGATAGTAGCGGCAGTTGTTGTACCTCCCGGTTTTATCCATGCTTCGATTGTAATATTGTTTCCGAAGCCTACCATTCCCGCATTATAAGGTACAGAAACATAAGTTGTGTTTATACCCGGTGTCGCAAGTTTCAGTGTACGGTTTGACGATGTTGGAGCGGCAGGAACAACATCAACTCCGAAATTAACAAGTGATGCATCGCCCCCGGCATAAGGAACAGTCGGACATCCGCCTACAGACCAGACCCTCCTGATATCGGTCCCGGTAGAATTATAAACAGATCCGCCCGCACCGGTAGCTCCGCATTGCTCTACAAATAAAATCAGGCTTTTTGTTATGTCATAATTAAAACCGTGGTCCAATGTAATACTCATCCACCCGCCTACAGTTGTTGTAAAAGTCGGAGATGCATTAAAGTAAACCGTATCATAAGGTCCGGCATAAAATGTAGCTGATGTAAGTGTTGTTATTACATCCTGAGCCATTAAGACACGGAGGTTGGTATAAGTGCGTGTTCCGGCTCCTGAGGTACGGAAATACACCGTTGTGATTTTTTGCCCCGCCGGAACCGGTGTCGGCTGACTCATTTCCCCGGCGAGAATAATAGAATTAACAGCTTTGCCCGCGGCCTGGTTGAATGGAAAAGAATTGCCTGATGTCCCTGTATTACTGTTGTAATATGCCGGCGTCTGCGCCTGTGAACTGGAGATAAATCCTGCAAGGATTATCAGAACAGTGATAAAAAAGTACAATTTTCTCATTTACTTATCCTTTCTGTTTTTTTTTTGGTTTGAATTTAAAGCACTTTCGACAAACAATAAAAAACCATTTAAATATGCAAGCCAATATTTCGGTATTTTATAAAAAAAACCGGAACTTTATTATTCCGGATTTTCAGCTTCAAACATGCCGGAATGACAATATTGAAAAGAGTGCCGTGTATATAGCAGTGCAAGAATGCCGCGGAATCTATGCAACTAAGTACAAATAAATTTCGTATATTAGAAAGCGGGCAAATTAATACCCGCGAAAAAACAGGAGACAACATCATGAAAAAAGCAATTTTCATTTTCGGCTTCTTATTAATACCTCTTTTGTTCGCGTATTCGCAGGATAAGAAGGAAACTTCAAAACGGGATACGAAAACATATAAGGTGTTTTTTAAGGATATAACCTGCCCCGATTGTCAGGGATGGGGCTGGACTATAGGAGAAGGATTCAAACGGAATCTTTCTAACTCTGTCAGTTCCGGAACTCCTAATCCGGTTGGTTCAAGAGGAGTTCAGAATACGGGATTAGACAGATATAGATGTATGTATTGCAACGGATCGGGCAAGATACTCGCCAAGTTCGTTGAACTGTAGTTTACACAAAGTCTCCTTATATACAAGGGTCTGTTCCGCGGGGGACAGCCCTTTTTTTATTACCGAAGGAATATTCTGCTTTCGACCATTTCCCGTGAAATTTTATCGGTAAACGATTTTGAAGCATCGCTTAAAGTCGCGGGATTTACGGTTTCCGACTGAACCGAATATAAAAGTTCTTTCTTATCAACCGCATATAAATTCGTTTCAGTAAAAACGTCTGTTGTCGTTACATCGTATCCCGGAACAAGGTTGTAATTCCAGGTAGTGAAGTAATAAACGTCAATGTAACCGTAATCGCTTGAAGGGAAATAGTAATCATACGACCCCGGAACATACCTCGTTTTGTCCTGAACCCTTTTTACACTTATCACAAGCGCGCCGTCGGCGCCGCTTTCCGTTATTTTCTGCGCGAAGATTGCTTTTGCTGAATCCATATCGTCAATTTTTCCGTCGCCGTCTTTATCGAAGAGTTCCGGAGAAAGAATTCCCGCGCTTGAAACTGCGTTAACCCCGTAACGCTGTAAATCTGCCGTCATACCATTCTCGAGCGTTGCCCTGTTTTGCGCGTTCGGATTCAGGAGCATACCGATAACAACAACTTTTTTGAATTTTTTACCGTTAAAGCCGGGCCTCGTCCATGTCCCTGAAACCTGCGTAGCCGCAGTGCAAGCCCAAAGAAAAGCCGCTAAAATCATAATTACTGAAACTTTTGTAAATATTTTAACCATAATAGTTATATTTCGTTAAAATTTTCATATTTCGAAAGAAAATGTGAAAGACAATTTACTTAAATTTTTCATTTTTTGATAGTTTAATATTTCTAATAATGTTTTTATATTTTATCGCTAATTAGGACGTTTTATTATTTGTATTAAATGCCTAAATTACAGGCTGAAATATTAAAAACCCGTTTTCAAATTAATTTCTTTCGTTTGACATTAGAATTAAAAGAAGTTAAGAGCGGAAAGGATTTAAAATCTTTCGTTAGATTTCCTTTTTCTCTTTATAAAAATAACAGTTACTGGATTCCGCCGCTTATACGCGACGAGATGATGACACTTAACGCGGAAAAAAACCCTGCGTTTGAATATTGCGAATCGAAGATGTGGATTGCTTATAAAGACGGTAAACCTGCAGGCAGAATTTGCGGTATAATCAATAGTAAGTATGTTGATATATGGAAGAAAAAAGCCGTACGTTTTGGATGGATTGATTTTATTGATGATGAGGAAGTTTCATCGGCGCTTATTAATGCAGTCGAAGAATGGGGCGCTTCGAGGGGACTCGAGGAGATTCACGGTCCTCTTGGTTTTACTGACCTTGATTATGAAGGGATGCTTATTGAAGGATTTAATGAACTCGGTACAATTGCCACTATATACAATCACGCTTATTATCCGAAACACATTGAAAAACTCGGATTCGAGAAAGAAGTTGACTGGGTGGAATATGAAATTACCGTACCTGATTCCATACCGGAAAAAGCAGAACGGATTGCTTCAATAGTAAAAGAACGTTCGGGAATTCATTTGTTCGAGCCGAAATCTTCGAAAGATTTCCTGCCGTACGGCAGGCAGATATTCAGGCTAATTAATTCGTCTTATGAAAATCTGTTCGGATTTGTTCCGCTGGCAGATAATCAGATTGATTATTACATAAAACAGTATTTCGGCTTTATAGTAACTCATTACACAAAAGTTCTGCTCGATTCAAAAGGCGATGTCGCCGGTTTTGTTATCGGAATGCCCTCGCTCGCACGGGCGATGCAGAAAGCCCGAGGTAAACTGTTTCCATTCGGAGTTTTTCATCTCCTTAGAGCTATTAAAATGAAGAATAAATATGTGGATTTATATCTCGGGGCTATTCGTCCCGACTTACAGGGCAAGGGGGCTGATGCTTTACTGATGACAGAAATAACCAAATCCTGTATTGCAAATAAAGTTATTTCCGCGGAATCGAATATAGAACTTGAGACAAACGTTCTGGTCCGCGGGCACTGGAAGTATTTCAATTCAAGAATGCATAAACGCCGCCGATGTTTTGCGAAGAAATTAAACAGCAAATCATAACAAATCATTAAATATTTATATTACAAATTAAAATAAAATAAATGTCAGAGAAAAATCAGTACGAACAGTCGGAAACTATTTGTCCCTTGTGCAATGCAGTAGTTGTGCTTGAAGCGGGCGAAATTGATAAAGGGGAGTATGAATGTCCCGAATGCAATAAAACAAATGCGATTGATGAATCGAAGCTCAGACCGGCGGGAGAAACTGCCGCTGAAGACGATTCGGATTTTGAAATCGAACCGAAAAAGTCCGGTTCAAGAACCGGAATATATATCGGTATAGCTGTTATCGTACTTGCCGCATTATCATATTTCGCTTATGAATCGGATTATGTTCCTTTCCTCAACAAAAAAGTAAAATCCGACAAACATGTTGCGGCGGGGAAATTAATAATGGAAAGTCAGATGCAAAGTCAGCAGACCGGACAACAGCCCGATCCGAAAGTTTTTGAATCGGCATTGACAGAGTTTAAAAAGGCAGTTGATATAGACAAAGATAATACCGACGCACTTTTAAATCTCGGCATAGCGTACGCTTCAACCGGGAAATTTAAGGAAGCAATCGAAGAAATAAACAAAGTTATCAATGTAAAAAAAGATATGCCCGAAGCGTATCTCTACCGCGCATTATGTAATATGCAGACCGGTAATGTACAGGGAGCACTGCCGGACTTTGACAAAGCTCTTGAACTTAATCCTGCTGACCTGAATACTGTATTTTACCGCGCTAATGCGAAGTACAGTCTGCAGGACTTTAAGGGCGCAATTGATGATGTTAATAAAATCATAGAATCCGACCCGAAATTCCCGAACGGATTCGCATTCCGCGGAATGTGTAAAATCGGGCTCGGAGATAAGACAGGATGCGACGATCTGAAAAAAGCTAAAGAACTTGGAATGGCCGAAGCCGACCAGCTCATTGAGCAGAATTGTAAATAAACGGGGAATAAAGAATTAACCATAAGAGCGAAAACACGAATTAGCTCGAATTATAAGAAATTTATTTTTAATAGTTACTATTGTAAGAAGGGCTGGACTTCACGGATTCAGCCCTTTTCTGTTATATCTAAGGTGATAATCTTTCAATAATCCAGGTATCATTTTCTTTCCTGTAGCAGACCCTGTCGTGCAGGCGGTTAGCGCGTCCCTGCCAGAATTCAAAATTGCCGGGTTTCAGTATGTATCCGCCCCAGTAAGGAGGAATCGGTATATCGCCGCTGTGAAATTTCAGCATGTATTTAATGAATTTCATAACGATTGTAATCCTGCCTTTTATTACCGTGCTCTGGTCTGACGCCCATGCGCCGAGTTTGCTTTTAAATGGTCTTGTTCTGAAATATTTTTCCGATTCCTCTTTTGTGAGCTTTTCAGTAAAACCTTCAATCCTTATCTGTCTTTCAAGTTCAGGCCAGAAGAACAGCATCGCGGCGCGGTTATTTTCTTCGAGTTCGTTTCCTTTTCTGCTTTCGTAATTTGTGTAGAACACAAATCCCCGTTCGTCAAATCCTTTAAGCAGGAGTGCGCGTGCAGAAGGTTTTCCGCTTTTATCGGCAGTCGCAAGCACAAAAGCCGTCGGCTCCGTCAGATGGGACCCCGTCATCTCGTCGAACCACACAGTGAACTGGTCAAGCGGATTCAGTTCTGCATCTTCGACTCCGAAAGATTTTTGTTTATAGTTCCTGCGTATGTCCTGAATTTTCCTGCTGTTTGTCATTAAAAGATTTTATTTTTACTTTTTTATTCCCGTGCCGAAAGTGTATTTATCGTTAATGGTTACCGGAAGCTGTCCGTTAAATTTTATTTCTCCGAAAAGCGATTTTACTCCGGCTTTTACAGAGCTCCATGCGTCGGCGTATGCGCAGATGTATGCCTCAACTCCGTCGAATCCGTTTATGAGATAAGGATTGCCGTATGATATAACAACCACTTTTTTCCCTTTCGTGGTTAGTTTGTTTATTAAGTCGAGTTGTGTCTGCGGAAGTCCGACGGTGCCCGTTCTGATTTTAACTTTTGCATATACGGGGATAATAATTACATCGTATTTATCCGCTTCTTCTTCTATGTAAGCCACGTCGTTTAAGTCACCCGTGCGGTCGAGCGAGGAAGTTTGCGAAAAATAATCTTCACTCCTCGCCGAAAATTCTTCGATGAAGAGATTTGACATCGCATTTTCCTTGCCGTTGTTAAGGGATATAATCAGGCATTTCTTATCTTTTGATTTTTTACCGAAAGGCAATAAATTGCCGTTATCTTTCACAAGTGTGATTGATTCATCGGCAATCATCTGTGATATTTTTTTTGATTCGCTTGAGTTAACCGTTTCACCGACTTTGTTTACATCAACATATTTGTTTTCGTTTAGTCCGAGTTTATATTTCGCGTCCAGAATCTTCTTAACGGATATATCAATGCGCTCTTCGGAAATCTTTCCCGCCTTAACAGCCGCTTCTATCGCGTCTATTGTAATCTTTTCTCCCTGAGGCATCAGAATCAAATCAATGCCCGCTTCCACACACAGCACTGCCACCTGTTTTGCATTGAAATGTTTTGTGATTCCGTCCATATTGAGCGCGTCTGTTACTATAAGCCCGCCGAAACCCATTTTTTTTATCAATAATCCGTCAACAATATTCTTCGATAATGAAGAAGGCAGATAAGGTGTATTATCCAGAGCTGGGAATGATAGATGCGCAATCATAACTGATTTCACTCCCGTTTCTATTGCGGCTTTGAACGGAGCAAGTTCAACTTCTTCTAATCTTTCCATTCCGAAATTTATCACAGGCAGGTCTGAATGTGAATCAACATCCGTATCGCCGTGTCCCGGGAAGTGCTTCGCCGTAGCTATAAGTCCGGCATCCTGAATACCCTTAATCATCTGTATGCCCATCATTGATACAAGTTTCGGGTCTTCGCCGAATGAGCGAACGTTTATTATAGGATTCCCCGGGTTATTATTAACGTCCATCACGGGAGCATAGTTCTGATGAACTCCGAAAGACTTACACTCCAGAGCAATTATCTTTCCCATCTGATAAGCCAGTTCTTTATTGCGCGTCGCTCCGAGAGCCATATTTGAGGGGAATATTGAGCCGTCGTCAAGTCGCATTCCCGTTCCGCGCTCACAATCCTGCGAAATTAAAAGCGGAATTTCTGCAAGGGACTGCAGTTTGTTAGTAAGCTCTGCCTGCTGGACCGAGTTACCTTTGAAAAATATTATCCCTCCGATTTTTTCGTTCTGAACAACATTCTTCAAACGTTTGAATTCAGACGATGATTCCGAAAGCGAAAAACCGTCGGAATAAGAAACAATCATCTGGCTGATTTTCTCGCGAAGCGTCATACTCTTCATCGTATAAGAAGTGTAATCAAATTCACCTCTTTGAGCCGGCTGAAGAATAATTTTCTCGGGAATATTATTGACCGGAACCAGAAACGCTAACAGAAAAAATAATAGAATTTTCATTTTTCCAAAAATAATTTTAAACTAAGGCTTAGTTTCGCTTTCAGCTTTCTTGTTCATTATATCAAAATACTTCAGCATCTCCATCGGCAGAGGAATAATAAGCGTCGATGTTTTTTCCGTGGCGATTTCCGTCATAACCTGCAGGTATCTTAATTGCATCGAATTGGGGTTCGAGCCGAGTATTCCTGCGGCTTCGGATAATTTTGTAGCTGATAGGAATTCGCCTTCGGAATTGATAATCTTCGCGCGTTTATCGCGTTCTGCTTCTGCCTGACGACCCATTGCGCGTATCATTTCCTGCGGAAGGTCAACATTCTTCAGCTCAACATTCATAATTTTAATTCCCCATGGCTCTGTTTCCCTGTCAATAATCTGTGTGAGTTTGGAGTTAATCATATCCCGGTGAGAGAGCAGTTCATCCAGGTCACTCTGACCAAGCACGCTTCTGAGTGTAGTTTGCGAAACCAAAGAAGAAGCGTAATTAAAATCTTCTATTTGTATAATCGCTTTATCCGGTTCAACGACTCTGTAGTAAATAACGGCGTTCACTTTCACGGAAACATTGTCCTTTGTGATAATATCCTGCGAAGGAACATCAAATGCGATTGTACGAAGGCTTACTTTTACCATCCTGTCAAGAATCGGTATAAGAATAATAAGCCCCGGACCTTTCAGCCCGGAATATTTACCAAGCCTGAATATTACAGCCCGCTCATATTCATTCAGTACTCTGAATGCGCGAAGCAGCATGATGAATAAAATGAATGCTATAAATACTACAAAAACTGTTAAAACGCCTGCTAATGCCTGCATAAGTCCCCCTTTTAATTAATTTTTGATTAGTTCTGTTTTTTCGTGAATATACTTGTAAGATAAAAGTTTTTCTTTAATTATTTCGAATTCGTCAATCTGCATAAGTTCAAGACGGAATTTACTGATATTTTTCATATCGCGGAAGTATCCCGAATAATGTTTCCTGAACTCGCGAACTCCAAGTTTTTCGCCTTTGAGTTCCACTGCGAGACGGAGATGCTCAACGCAGGTTGTTATACGCTCATCTACAGATGGTTCGGCTTCCGGCGTTCCGTGTTCCAGAAAATACTTCGATTGTCTGAAAATCCATGGATTCGTAACTGCGCCCTGTCCTATCATTACGGCATCGGGTTCAAAATTATCGAATACGTATTTCACATCTTCCGGGGTCTTGATATTCCCGTTGAGAATAATAGGGATAGTAATGCCGGCGTCTTTGATTTTCTTACCCCAGCTCCAGTCGGCATCGCCTTTATTTCCCTGGCTTCTCAGCCGGCAGTGAACGGTTAAGGCGCGAATGCCGGTATCCTGCATCATCTTAGCTACTTCAATAATAACGATAGATTTCTCATCCCATCCGAGTCGTGTTTTAAGAGTAACGGGCAGATCCACAGCCCGAACAACTTTATCGGCGATTGTCCGCATACGGGGCAGGTCGCGCAGAAGTCCGGCGCCCGCGCCCCGCATTGCAACATCTTTAACCCAGCATCCGCAGTTGATATCAATAAAATCGGGACTGGCGCTTTCGGCAATTTTAGCCGCCTCCGTCATCGAGTCATCATTACCTCCGAAAATCTGAATTGATAGAGGGCGTTCATCCTTGTAAAAAAAAAGTTTAGCGCGCGCTTTTTTAGCGTCGCGTATCAGTCCTTCGCAAGAAATAAACTCCGTATAAACGATATCAGCGCCCAACCTTTTACATATAAGGCGGAACGGCGGCTCTGTTACGTCTTCCATCGGAGCAAGAGCGAGCTTTCTATTGAAAATATCTTCGAAACTCATATAAAAGAAATTACTAAATTATTATGCTATATTAAACTGAAAATTCAGTTTTTATTGAAATTTGGAAGAGTTATATTATGTTAAGAATTTTTTTAACTAAATCTACTTTAATGAAAAAGTTAGTATTATCGCTGCTGCTTCTGACTTTTCTCTGCAATTTATCTTTTGCGCAGGAAAGGATGATAATCAAACCCAATGGATTTGATCCTTCAAAAATAGCAGTAACACAATTGCAAAATATTCAGGTTACAACTGAAATAAAAAAAGTTATCACAACTTTTGGAATTGCAGAAGTCTATCCCAATGTTCGTATAGTTCCAACAACAGGTAATCAAACTGAATTATCTGCTACTATTTGGAAAAGTAATCCTAATTACGTTTTTGTGGGAGCAAATTCAGACCCGGGTCAGGGTTATTATTTCACGACGAACGGGGGAACATCATGGTCAGGCGGTGATTTACTGCCCGGTTCAGTCGCGATATCTTCAGATCCTGCCTGCGTTTTTGATAATACAGGAAGGTTGTATTTTAATTACTTTGACAATGCAATGATATGCGACCGCTCGACTAACGGCGGTTCAAACTGGTTAGGAAGAGTTACAGTTCCGTCAACATCATTCGATAAAAATCATATGGCTGTTGATGATAATCCGGCAAGTCCATATTACGGCAGGGTTTATGTCGTCTGGGCAAATTTCACGCCTAGCTCGCCCCCGACAGTTATTTCTTATTCTACGAATAATGGTGTTAGCTTTTCAGCCATGCAGCAAATCGGTTCACCTTTAAGCGGACATTATGAGCAAGGCTGTAATGTCCAAATCGCTCCAAATGGGGATGTATATTGCATTTGGGCATGTCCCTCATCAGGCGTTTTAACCGAGGATTTCATAGGTTTTACAAAATCAACAAACGGGGGAGTTACCTGGTCATCAATATCCTACATAGATATCAATGGTATCCGTGGGAATATACTATCGACAAATATCAGAGTGAACTCTTTTCCTTCGATGGCTGTAGATAGAAGTGGAGGTTCGAAAAATGGGTATATATACATAACATGGACGCAAAAGAATTTAGCGCCAGCCGGAAGTGATGCTGATATAGTATTTTGCTATTCATCAAACGGCGGTAATAATTGGAGTGCACCCGTAAGAGTCAATGATGATCCGATAAATAACGGTAAACAGCAATTTTTCCCCTGGATGACGGTTGATCAGACGAATGGAAATATCTCAATTGTTTTCTATGATACGAGAGATGTCAGTTCTGCAGACTCATGTCATACATACGTTGCCTATTCACAGAACGGCGGTTCTTCATTCACAAACATTAAAGTAAGTGACATGGCGCAAAGACCTGCCCCTCTGTCAGGTTATGCAACGGGTTACTATGGTGATTATATAGCAATAACAGCGCATAATAACGTTATATGGCCATTTTGGATGGATAAACGTGTTGGTCCTGCTCAGGTTTATACCGCAAAAATTACGATAGGTCCTGCGATAAATCATACTCCGCTGACAAATACTGAATTAACAACAGGTAACAGAGTTGTTAACGCGTCAATTATTCCTGCGGGTTCCGGAATTAATCCCGGATTAACCAAACTGTTTTATGCTAAAAATAACACTGCCTTTGCAAGTGTTCCTCTGACAAACACAAGCGGTACAAACTGGACTGCCAATCTTCCGCTCACAGGTGCCGGTACTTATAACTATTATTTAACGACAACTGACTCATTAATCAGAACCGCAACTTCCCCTGCCGGCGCGCCTGCGAATTATTATTCGTTCACGGCATCGTCTGATACTGTAAGACCAATTATCGTCACAACTCCTCTTGCGAATGTACCGAAATCCACATGGCCCCCAACTGTTAC
>JAPLFI010000165.1 GCA_026390755.1 Ignavibacteriota bacterium | reverse complement strand
ACAGAGGTTCTCACAGCGAGAAAACAAGCGTGGGAAAAAATTGTTACCTCATGGAATATACTCACGTAGCACACGATTGCAGAATCGGCAATAATGTTATTATGGCAAATTTAGCAACTCTTGCCGGACATGTTGAGGTCGGCGACAATGTTATTTTTGGCGGGCTTTCTCATGTACACCAATTTTGCAGGATTGGAAGGCATACGCTTATTGGCGGGGGCGCGGGGTTTTCTAAAGATATTCCCCCGTTTATAATTATTGCCAGTATTCCACCAAAATATATGGGGTTAAATAATATAGGGCTCAGACGAAAGGGTTTCACGGGTGACTGTATAGCGGCTATAAAAAATGCGTATGATGTTATATATTCGTCTGGTTATAACGTTTCTGATGCTGTTAAAAAAATAAAACAGGAGCATGTGCTTACGGAAGAAGTAAATGAAATAATCAGTTTCGTTGAACTTAGTAAACGGGGCATTATTAAAGGCTAAACCGCGACTGCGGTCCCGCTTTTTAGAAAAAAATATTAAACTTATGTCACAGAACTTTGTTTTAAATTCAATCAGCAATAAAGCTAAAATTGGAAGCAACGTGACTATCGGCGATTTTACTGTTATAAAGGACGACGTTGAAATCGGCAATAACGTTGAAATCGGTACAAGCGTTATAATTGCCGATGGAGCGCGTATAGCAGACGGCGTTAAAATTCATCACGGCGCCGCCGTAAGTACTATACCGCAGGATTTAAAATTTATCGGCGAATATTCGACTCTGGAAATAGGCGAAGGAACTGTGGTCCGTGAGTTTTCAATGCTTAACAGGGGTACGGCGGCAAGCGGGAAAACAACCATAGGTAAGAATTGCCTCTTAATGGCATATACTCATGTTGCGCATGACTGTATTGTGGGCAATAACGTAATTATGGCTAATTGCGCGACTCTTTCCGGACACGTCTTTGTTGACGACTGGGCTGTGCTTGGCGGAATTACGGGCGTTCATCAGTTCTGTAAAATCGGAAAACACGTAATGGTGTCTGCTCAGTGCAAGGTGGTTAAAGATATACCGCCTTATATTACGGCAGGAAATTCTCCCCTCAGGTTTGAAGGGCTTAATATAATCGGACTCAAACGCAGAGGTTTCGATACAAATAAAATTCAGAATATAGAGAAAGCATATCATATAATTTATTCATCAGGACGAAATGTTTCCGATGCCGTGAAGAAAATAAAACAGGAGCCGCAACTTTCAGACGAAGTATATGAAATAATCCGCTTCATCGAACAGAGCGAAAGAGGTATTATCAAAGGCTGACCCGGCACTCAGAACTTTTTTTAATATGCGAAAAAATTACGAAATAAAAGTCCCGATTCGGAATATTCTCCGCGCAAAAAAAATCGCCGCTGATTATATCTCCGGAAAGAAAGGGGCGCGGCAGTTCTCCGAATCACAAAAAGATATTTACTATAAAGTAAGTAAAACTTTAAAAAGTTCTGCTTGCAGGGACAGACTAAAACTCAGGATAATCGGCGATAAAACTTTTTGCAGGCGTGGAACTTTGATATTTTATGACAGGAAAGAAAAAACAGGAAAAAGAGTTTCAAATTATCTGTTGGCAGAAACCGGAAATCCCGCTGAACTTGATAGCATAATGAGAAAACTATATAAAGTTCTTGTAATAGTAGACAAAAAACGGGAAATATATACTACGAATAACGTAAGAATACATATAGACAAAGTTCGCGGTTTGGGAAATTATCTTGAATTTGAAATCCTTTTTAATTCTATTAGAGAGGCAACGAAAACTATGAATGAACTGATAACTCTATTCGGACTCGAAGAGCATACGTTTATTAAATGTTCTTATTCAGACCTGCTTTTGAAAAAGTGTTTTTAAATAGAAAACAAATTATGCAAAAAAACATTGTTACAAAAAATTTGACGCACATTACGACAAAGGTCATACAGCTTATGAAAGAACATGACGAGAAAATCACTATGCTGACCGGTTATGATTTTCTCACGGGAAAATTTCTCGACGCGGCTAAGATAGAGATAATACTCGTTGGTGATTCACTCGGCAATGTGATACAGGGCAACGAAACAACTCTTCCGGTAACTCTGGAGGAAATGATATACCACACAAAGATAGTTAAACGCGGCGTGACAAGAGCGCTTGTAGTCGGTGATATGACGTTCATGAGCTATCAGGTCGGAGCAGATGACGCAGTCAGAAACTGCGGACGGCTGATGAAGGAAACGGGATGCGATGCCGTGAAAATGGAGGGCGGAAGTTACGTGGCGGAAACAGTGAGGAGATTAGTTGAAATCGGTATTCCAGTAATGGGACATCTCGGGCTAACACCGCAATCAATAAATAAATTCGGAAGCTACAAAACCCGCGGAATTGAAAAAACAGAAGCCGACCAGATATTTAAGGACGCTTTACTGCTTGAAAAAGCAGGTTGTTTTGCTATCGTGCTGGAAAAAATTCCCGCCAGACTCGGGAAGAAAATATCAACCGTGCTGAAAATCCCGACTATCGGCATCGGCGCGGGTCCATACTGCGACGGACAAGTGCTCGTAACACAGGATATGCTCGGCATGATAGAGGAATTTAAACCTCGTTTCGTAAGAAAATATATGAACCTCGCACAGGATATGAAATCAGCGTTTATGCATTATATAAGCGATGTTAAAGAAGGAAAATTTCCCACTAATGATGAAAGTTATTAATATTTAAGATATGGAATTACTTCAGCAAACACTTTGTTTTCCGTATCCGCATTCAGTGGTACGACTCAAAAAAAAATAATTTATTCTGGAAAAAGCTCATCTCCGGCAGAACTTTCCTAAGTGTGAAACTATACTGACTGAAATACGTATATATTTCCATAACTTACTTGTGTCTGCATAAATAACATACACACTTAAAAGTCTTCTTTGGTTAAGGCTGTTTTCGTAGAATTTTTTTTGCGCGGCAGCCTTTTTTTATTCCCCCCGGCCGCTGAACTTTTTATAGAAACTCTTCCCGTTCAACCATAAGTATCTGGTTTTGCGGGACAATAAAATATTTCTCTTCTTTATAAACAACTTCGATTGAGCCTTTCAAGATCCCCCTCTTTCACCTGCAGTGGTATATACTTTACCTTTTCCTCCGACGCTTTCCATGTTTCGCCAAAATCATCAGGCGTTTGAGGCAGTGGATATCCGGGACCTACTTTCATTACGTATCCCGACTGTACAACTTCGCGCTCCTGAACTCCCGGCGGAAGATACAATCCCGTTTTTGTACGGTCAGCAAGCGACTTGGGTTTTATCAGAACCCGATCACCTACTATTATAAGATTTTTCAGTTTAGTATCTGTATTTAATTCCATTCGTTTTATTGCTTGTTTAACAAAATTACAAGGAATTTTGTGAAGATGAAATGATATATAAAAACCGGGGATAGTACTGTGTTGTCAGGATACTATTCCGGGCAACACAACAAATAATTCTATATAAATAGACGCCGCTTGAAAGTTCAGCGCCGTTAAAATCAACCGTATAGTAGCCCGGTTGTTTTATGAATTTTATAAATAAAATCTACTATACTGTCTTTTTCGTATTTGAACGTTGAATTAGCATTATCCCAACCCCATTTGTCAAATTTTAGCCAATTTATGTTATAAAATCTGTTTAATTTTTTCCAGATTTCATGATTCATTACTTCCACATAAAACTTAGTTTTATTTTAATAGAATAAATTTTTTTGTTTCGTTGTGTTTTGCATTAAATAACCGATAATAATAAATCCCCGTATTTAAATTTACTCCGTTATAATTTAAACGATATATTCCCGGATTTTTTATTTCTGAATAAACTGTTTCTACTTTTCTTCCTAAAATATCAAATATTTCGAATGTATAGAAATCTCTTTCTTTTATATTAAATTCTATATTTGTAGTGTTGTTAAACGGATTTGGATAGTTTTGTTTCAATTCAAAAGAAGCGGGAACACTCGTTGATATTTGATTTACCGAAGATACTCCTCCGTTTGTTGTATTTATTATTACACCGTTACTTCCAACTGCCCAGCCGATACTGTCATTATAAAACCAAAAATCTCCAAAATAACAACTAATTGTATTATTATACGGCTGCCAAGTAAATCCTCCATCTGTTGTTCTGAACATTCTTCCTGCGGGGGTTCCTCCGCCTCCACACCAACCCGTATTTATACTTGAGAAATCTAAACAGTATAAATCAAATGCGCCCGTTACATATCCAATACTATCCCAGTTTTGCCCAAAGTCTGTTGTTCTATAAACAGGATTATGGCCCTCTCCAACAACCCATCCGTATTGATTATTTACAATTGATATCTTATCAAAACTATATCCTATATAATGAAGTTGAATATTGGGTGTGTACCAATTAATTCCACCATTTGTTGTTCTTTTAAGTAATCCGGCATCGCCACACATTAATCCAGTCAAAGTATCTTTAAAATAAATATCATATATATATCCTGCATCAACATAAATATATATTAATGAATCGCAACCGTTTATAGTTTTCCATATCTTTTGTCCACTTCCCGCTATCCATCCCATGTTTTTATTAATAAAAAAACAAGCATCATAACTCGAACCTGTTCCACCCGGTCCATTCCGGATTGCATTCCAATTCAATCCGCCATTTGTTGTTTTTAATATGGTTTCAAAATATCCCACACAATATAAATTCAATGAATCAACGAGGCTAATGCTGGTTAATGTTTTACTTGTTGCGGGATGATTTTGAAAAACCCAATTTATTCCACCGTTTGTTGTTTTTAATATTGTTCCTGTGCCGCATGCCCAGCCTGTATATCTGTTTATAAATTTAACCGAATGGAAATTCGTTGTTGTACCCGAATTCTGCTGTATCCACTGTGCATTTGCAATGATTAACGAAAAATGAATTATGATTATTATATAAAATAGTTTTTTCATTTTATAGCAATCCGTTTTGGGACATTAGATATATCATCAGAAACTAAAACTGCATAATAGATACCTCTTGAGCGATGAGTATAATGGGTGTAATTAAAGTGGAATTTATTATTACTTCTTAAAGAAGATACAGTACGGGTAATTATTTTAAATATTTCGCTGTAAATATCGTCTCCATATATAGAAACGTTCTCAGAATACGGAAGTAGTTCAATTGGGCTTCCAAAAACTTTATGTTGTTGTAAAACTGTTATCATGGGGAAATTGCGCTTTGTCTTGCAGTTTTATTTAATATACCTGAAGTCTATACCTGATTTCAACTGAAGGAGAAATTCATATATCAATTTAATCGAATTCTCAACGTCTTCTTTCTGAACCATTTCGACTGTCGTGTGCATATACTTCAGAGGAATTGACACAAGCGCCGAAGCAACGCCCATTCCGGAATACGCGAAAGCGTCCGTATCCGTGCCCGTTGAACGATAAACTGCATCGCGCTGGAATTTTATTTTTTTCTTTACAGCAACATCAATAAGCATGTTCAAAACGTTGTTATGAACTGCCGGACCGTACGTAAGCACGGGACCCGCGCCTGTTTTTGTGTCGCCTGACGATTTTTTATCATACATCGGTGCGTTTGTATCGTGAGTAACGTCCGTAATTATTGCAAGATCGGGTTTAATCCTGTGCGCAATCATTTCCGCTCCGCGAAGCCCGATTTCTTCCTGAACAGAATTAACAACGTATAATCCGAACGGAAGTTTTTTCTTTTTTTCTTTAAGCGCCCGTGCCACTTCCGCGATTACAAATCCGCCCATTTTATTGTCGAGCGCCCGCCCGACGTAATAGCGGTTATTCAGCACAATCAATTCGTCTTCAAACGTGGCAACACACCCGACATGAACTCCGAGTTTTTCAACTTCTTTTTTTGTTTTGCATCCGCAATCGAGAAAAATATTTTTCATCGTCGGCGCTTCTTCTTTTTGTGAGTTGCGAACGTGTATTGCCGGCCAGCCAAAAACTGCTTTCACCGTGCCTTTTTTAGTGTGTATATTCACACGCTTTGACGGCGCAATCTGATGGTCTGAGCCGCCGTTGCGCTTTAAGTAAATATATCCGTCATCTGTTATATAACTTACGAACCAGGCAATTTCGTCCGCGTGTGCTTCAATTACAACTTTATATTCTGCTTTTGGGTTTATAACTCCGACAATCGAGCCGTATGTGTCGCTGATGTATTCGTCAATATACGGCTTCATATAATCCAGCCATATTTTCTGACCCGGATATTCGAATCCTGTTGGCGAAGGGGTGTTTAAATATTTCTCAAGAAAAATCCAGCTTTCGTTTCTCATTATACTAAATACCAAATACTAATTACTAAATACCAAATACTATTGACAGATAAATTTAACAAACTCTTTCCGCGAGAT
>JAPLFI010000358.1 GCA_026390755.1 Ignavibacteriota bacterium | reverse complement strand
ATTTGTTGAAGGTCTTAATAATAAAATAAGAGTAATTCAACGCAGGTCTTACGGTTTACATGATGAAGAATATCTCAAGCTAAAAGTCTTGTCGTGTATGCTACCGGAGATTTAAATGTACTTTTTAAGGGTCTTTTTACCCACTCAATTTGGAGAAGACCCTAAATACTTTACGATTATGGAAACTGAAAATTCGAATAAAAGCGCCAATTACAATGAGGATGATGGAGGTGAAATAATAGGACGCAGTTATGAATATAGTGAACTTAAAGAAATGTTTGAAAAGAAATTCGGGTATAGAGACATCGATAATCTTTCCCCTGAGGATGAGCGCAGAGTGTCAGCAGAATTTAGAAAATTTATGGAAGACCTCGGAATGTAAAACTCCTCACCCTCTTGAATGGTGACCATGCAAGCTTGAATGGTGACCATTCAAGCTTGAATGGTGACCATTCAAGAAATCCTCCCTTTAATCTTCCCCTCCACAACGCTCATAATTCTCGGGAAATCTTCCGGCGGGATAACTAAGTAAGGTCTCGCCGGAATTTTTATTTTATAAGCCTTTCCTGCTGTCTCCTTCACTCCCCGTTTATTCCGCGCCGATGCAAATACACTCCGCCCTTTATTCTTACCCGCTGTCACCTTCCGTGTCCTCACTGTCCGCCCCGGCATGTTTATCACCCCGCCCGTCTGATGTATCGCGGAGTAATTCCGTGCAAGCGGATTCGGCGTTATTACAACCATACTGCCCGGTCTGCGATGGCTTAATGCTCGGTGCGGGAATAAATAAGAGCTTTACCTTTCTATTACCTTAAGTTATTTGATTCTTTACTGTCACTCTTTTCCTTCAACTATCTTTATTTCTTCCTCAGTTAATCCATAGAGCGAATAAACTTCTTCGTCAATTGCGCGGTCAAGGTCAGCGCATTTGTTTTCGTAGTATGTTTTGTCTTTGTCGGTTTTTACGGCTTGTAATTGTTTCTTTGTTTCGAGCATTTGGTCAACGAGTGTAACAATGCTGTCGTGGGATTGTTTTTCGGATTGGTCATGGAAGTTTATTGCTTTTATCGGAAGCTTTTGTAAATTTGTTATTAATACTTTCGCAAAAACCTTATTAATATTTTGCGATATTGAAGAATGAATAAAATTGATAATTTTTGAATTTAAAAGTGCTAAAATATAATTCAATGAATACTTATCGTTTTCAAGAAGTTGTACACCATGACTTAAAGAATCATAATAATAACCATAATTATCTTTTACTGCAATTACTCTATCAGCAGTTTTTCTTATTAATAACTTATCCGGAAGAAATATTGCTGGATCTCTTAAAGCAAAATCTACCTTTGGTTGTGCAATCATTCCTTTCTTAGACTTTGTATCTGATAAATTTATATTTTCTTTAAGACCTATGTCATAATTTACCCATGTACCAGACCATTTTAAAGAATATCTCTGAATATCTCTTCCGAGAATAAGTTCCTTATATTTTTCTGATTTAGAACTATCAAATAACAGTAAATGTCTAATGTTTCCGGGATTTAATCCATTTGATATTTTACAAATATCATGTAGTGGTACACAATTCGCTTTTAATTCAAAATTATTATTGATGAAAAATGCATCCTTTGATTTTAAAAGCTTATAATTATAATTTGTAATTGTTTTGATTAATTGATATATAGGGTAAATATTTTCAACAATCATATACCTTAATTTAGTATTCTCATCTGATTTTGAATTATTAATTAAAATAAGAATACTATCCCCAGTTTCAGCTGATTTAAATACTTTTTCTCGAATTTCAATAATCTCTTCAATAAAATATTTTAATAACATAAATCTTGCATTGTTAAAATACGTATTAAATACTAATGATTTTGGAATAATATAGCCCAATTTTCCTGAATCTATTTTTAAATATTTTATAGCACTTTCTAAAAACGCAATATATAAATTAGTTTTATAACTCAGAAACTTGTATTTATTATTTAAATATTCTTGCTCTGTTTTTCTATCTGAACCTATTAATCCATACGGCGGATTGCCGACTATCGCATCGAAGCCGCCGGATTTCATTATTTCCGGGAATCTTTTTTCAAAGTCCATTGGGTTCAGTTTCCGCTCTTCATCGGTTGCAAACATTTTTCCATCGAGAATGTCTGTCCCAATGAGAGAATTTCCGCAAATTATGTTTTTGCTCAGGTCTGGCAGTATCTTCTCGTGAAAGAGAACCTGCATGTCATTCGCCGTGGCAGTGCTTTCATCTTCAAGCATTTTCAGGGCAAGTGATAACTGTGTCACCTCCGTTGCCTGCTGGTCAATATCAACCCCATATATATTATTCAATAGTATCTTTTGCTTCTGCTTTATGCTAAGTATCCACTGACCTTCTTTTAATATACAGCCATCTTTCTTTGCTTTTTCGGTATGCGACTGATAGTATTCCGTATGATATTTCAACAGCGTTTCGAATACTCCAATCAGGAATGAGCCGCTTCCGCAGGCAATATCTGCAAAACGGAGTTTTGAGATTTCGTCGGGTAATTTGCCGGCTCTATCTGTATTTGTGCTTTCGGGATGACCCAGAGGGTACCCCCGGCTTTCGCCGGAATGACAAAGTGAATCTTCATTTCTTAATATCTTCCCAACTGTATTATCAACAATGTAATCCACGATATACTTAGGCGTGTAATAAACTCCTCCTGCTTTGCGGACTTCCGGCTTTTCTTCAATTTTTACTCTCTGTGCAGTTGCATTGACAACTTTCCCTAAAAATCTTTCATAAATCGAGCCGAGTATATGAATTGGTATCGCGTTGAAGTCATAAGGCGAATTCAGATATGACATTTCATCACAAATCTTTTTGAATGTGATATTCTCCGGTCCGCGGAAATCCTGTCCGTCAATGAAATGTTTCTTAAAAACTATTCCGTTATACTTTGCATCCAGTTGACGGCATGTGGAAATAAAATCACTCCACGTATTTCCTTTCTTTCCGAATTCGCTTATGTAATAATCGGGCTCAATAAGTTTGTCCTCAAGAAAACGTATGAAGACGAGGCGGTCAATAGTACGCTGAGTTGCTTCCGTGAGTTCTTCGCTTGAAAGTTTTGTGTCGTTCTTCTTGAATGCTTTTGCCAAAGTTTCGCGTACTTCATCTATGTATTCAAGGAAATCATCGTCAATTGCCTGATAACTGCCCTTTAATACCGCTTTATATTTTCCCTTCGGTTTTGGGAATGATTCTGAATATTTTGTAAGAGAATTATCAGCAACGGCATCACGGGATAAGAGAAAATAGATTTCCTTGAATTTTTCTATTTCCGCGTAATCAGTGTAATGATACCGTTTATGGTTGTCATTATTCAGAACTGTATTGATATCGGGCTTAAATCGGCAATCGAGTATATGCAATTCCTCAAAATCCGTTAGAACGGCTATGGGAGTATTCGCATTCCATCCGTATCTGACTGTTTGGAAATAATCGTCGGCATTCTTCAGATTCCGGCAGGGTTTCTTTGCCTCTGTGAAAAACTTCGGGACACGGAATTCAGGTGCGATATAAAAAGCATAATCTGCTCTTTTTTGTGCCTTGCCAACGCTTACGCCTTTCTCTACTTTCACTTCCTGCTCATAAGGGTTCTTCTGCGATTTATGGTAAACATCCCAGCCTAACGCTTCGAAAAACTTATCAATAAAATCACGCCTGACTTCCGCCTCCTGATACTGAGGAGAAAGAAACCGTTTTTCATTTTGACGGAAGTCCTCAACGAGTTCTTTGATTGTATTAAAAGCGCTTTCCAATGAATGCATCTGTAATTCTGTTATTTGATTATCGGAGGTGTTGTAATATTATTATAATAACTCTGCATCAATCGCACATTTACACGATTTCCGGACGTGTTTTAGTTTTCTAAGAATTCTTCACTTAGCAATTCCAATACTTCTTTCAAATTGTTCGCCAATTCATCTATTGTTTCGGCTTGTGTATGAACGCCCGGAACTCCGGGAATATACCCAACGAATAAATTTGTATCATGGCATTTCTCAATTATTGCCGTAAAAGCTGTTATAATATTTAATATAATTTGTATTTCGATGTTCAGATAAATATAATTAAAACAGAATTGTTTATCTACTTAAAATTATGATATGCATCCAGGAATTTCTTTTCCAAAATGAAAATAACGGATTAAATAACAACAACTTATATTCATTAACACGAAAATGCAAAGGTTCACAAAAATTATAATTCCCCGAATTCGAGGGATTTATATTCTATTATTTCCGAACTGTACGGAAAACAATATTTTTTTATATGAACTGGTTCATAAGGATAAATGGATTCATTTGACATTGTTGACGGTTAACAGGGAATTATAGACATACAATTATTGAAATATACTGACTATATTGTTACAATTATGCACTTTGTAACTACTCAGCAACAATGACTTAGACACGAATTAACACGAATTAACTCGAATTTGCTCGAATTAAACGAATTAAAGAAAGAACTTTTTAAAATAAGAGCTAAAAAAAACTACGGAGACATAGAGAAAAGTAAGTTTTAAGTTTAACACTTAATTCTTCGAGTTAATCTCTGTCCAACTCCGTGTTCTCTATGTCTCTGTGGTGAGTAGTTACAAATAATTTTAAAAAGATGAAGAAGTATAATTTGGGAGATATTATTTTAATAAAATTTCCTTACCAAATTGTTAAAGAAACTTTATATTTTTCAATATTTAATTGTAAATTTATAAAAAAAATGACTATATTCGTAGTATGTTAAAAATATAAAAATTATGATAGGTAAGATTATTAATATAGACCCGGAAATATTAGGTGGTACACCTGTTTTTAGCGGCACCCGAGTTCCTGTAAAAAATCTATTTGACTATTTAGAGGCTGGTAAATCAATAGACATATTTATTGAGGACTTTGACACTATAAAAAAAGAGCAGATTATACAATTGTTAGAACTGACTAATAAATTATTACTAACATCAACACAGATTTTAAATGAAAATTTTGCTTGATGAATGCGTTACAAAGAAAGTTATAGTACTTCTCGAGGGTCACACTGTTTTTACAATTGGACAAATGGAATGGAAAGGATTGAAAAATGGAATGCTGTTAAAGCAAGCAGAACAAAATAAATTCGACATATTGTTGACTATAGATAAAAATATATGTTATCAGCAAAACACTGCAAAGTATAATTTAGCTATTGTTGTATTAGATACAAATAACAGCAACATAGAATCATTACAAGAATATATTCCGAATTTCATTAAGCAGATAAATTTCTTTGAGAAAGGGAAGTTATATATCATAGAAAAGTAATAAGCTCAACGGTTTTATATTCGTAATATAATCCGTTTTTACTTTCTTAAAGTATTTTCAAACCAAAAGCAAATCGTAGATTTATTTAATCCAATAAACTCACGGTTGCGTTTATTCGCCCAGAGTTTCGAGATAACGCTCGGCGTCAATTGCCGACATACAGCCGGTTCCCGCCGCAGTAACTGCCTGCCGGTAGTAGCTGTCCTGTGCATCTCCGCAGGCAAAGACTCCCGGTATATTGGTAGCTGTGGAAGATTTCTTCGTTATCAGATATCCTACGCCGTCCATATCGAGAACGCCTTTGAATACGTCCGTATTCGGCTGATGACCTATTGCCATGAATACACCTTCGCATGGATGGAAAGTAATTTCACCCGTATTGACATTTTTCAGATTAACGCCCGTAACGGATTTTCTGCCGCCTTCATCCGTACCCACTATTTCGTCTATGACGGTGTTAAGAGCAAATTTTATTTTTTCATTTTTCTGAACGCGCTCGAGCATGATTTTCGACGCGCGGAATCCTTCCCGGCGGTGAATCAGTGTGACTTCTGAGGCGTGATGTGTGAGGTAATTTGCCTCTTCCATTGCAGTATCTCCGCCGCCTACAACAACGACGCGCTGACCGCGGAAGAAGAACCCGTCGCATGTGGCACAGGCAGAAACGCCGAAGCCCATGAATTTCTTTTCGGATTCGATTCCGATATATTTCGCTGAAGCTCCGGTGGCAACGATTACTGTATCGGACGTGTATTCCGTGCCGTCGTCAGCCCATACTTTAAGCGGTTTTGAAGTGAAGTCAACCCTGGTAATGGTTTTGTAATAAGCCTGAGTTCCGAAACGCTGAACCTGTTTGCGCATTGTATCCATAAGCACCGGACCCGATATTCCGTTTTCAAAACCCGGATAGTTTTCAATATCCGTGGTTATCATAAGCTGTCCGCCGGGCTGTGAGCCTTCAAACATGATGGGCGATAGGTTTGCCCTTGCAGTATATAGCGCGGCAGTAAATCCCGCAGGACCCGAGCCGATAATGATTACTTTGTGTTGCCCTCGTAGAACTTTTATTGATTGTGACATTGTGAGTTTCCTTTGTAAATTTATATGCTGAGACATTTGATCCTGAAACAAGTTCAGGATGACAAGGTACCCCAGCATGTTAATATTGTTTAAATTTGTTTATAAAAGTTGATTTTTTCTTCGATTGCCTTATTTCCCGGACTGAGGTCAAGCGCTCGTTTCCAGAAATAAACTGCTTTCTGTGTGTCTTTCATTGCATTATAAATATCGCCCAGATGGTCGAGAAGCGT
>JAPLFI010000622.1 GCA_026390755.1 Ignavibacteriota bacterium | reverse complement strand
ACTATTCCTCATTCTCGCGAGCCGTTTGTTAATTTCATCTGAAATCTGACCAATATTTCGCTCAAAATTGACCACTAATTTTAATTCAAATTAATTAATTTTCTTCATATTATTCAACCTAAAACTTTTCCCATTTATTAAAAAACGGATAACCATTATACAGCAATATATCGAGTGTAGCAGAGGCAGCAACATCATTGTTGAATATATCCCCCCCATAATACTAATATTTTGTTCCAGTTGACCTTCCAACTCCTGAAAATAAGAAGAGCGGACGACTTCGTAAGGATGTTTATCTTTCACACCCATAACGAACATTCCGCCGCATTCATTCGCCAAAGCGACTATATAAGCAATAAACACTTATGACCGGAATCATAATTATATTGAGTTTAGATTTTAACTTTGGCATATATTTTTTCTGAACTAAAATAGTATATCCTGAAATAAATTCAGGACAAGATTCAGGACAAGTTTCAGGACAAGTTTAAGAATGAAAAGTTAGGCGGTATTGGATTGTAGTAATGCTTTATACGGGATTTAAATATCCTTATTTAAAATCAAGAAAAGTCCAATTCCAATTAAAGCATTATAGGACGCAGAGTTTCAGCCACAGATCAACACAGATTAAAGAACAAAAAACTATGTGCTTTTATTTTATCAGTGTGCCGATTCTGCTCCAGCGCGTTGAGCCGACAAGGTCGAAGAAATTCAAGAATGATATATTCGCATCCCATGACCAGTAAATCATGAAAGCTTCACCGACGACGTTTTCCATCGGCATGAATCCCCAGAAACGGCTGTCAAGCGAATTATTCCTGTTATCACCCATCATAAACAGATAATCCCGTTGAACTGTATAGTAACCGTCATTTATCAAACGGTCATCAATATACAGTCCGTTATCCGTGCCGATGCTGATATTTTTATGACCTTCTCTTAAGACAAAATATTTCCATGCTTCTATATTAGCCGCGTTAATCAGAATTCTATCGCCTGTTCTGGGCACTCTCATCGGACCGTAGTTATCTTCATTCCATCCCGAACCTTTCGGGAAAATCCTTGGATTGGCAATATTCACAGGCTGAAGCGGTGCAATAAATTTTGAATGCGGCGGATTCGGGAAAACCTGCCCGTTCCGGTACAATACTTTGTTAATGACCGTTATGGAATCACCCGGAAGCGCCACACATCTTTTTATGTAATTAAGCACTTCGGCAGATTCTTTTTCTTCCCTTTCTCCCGGAAAATCGAATACCACTATATCGCCCGGTTTTGGGTCTTTAAAACCCGGCAGACGAAAATACGGAATACGGATATTTGTAAAAGGTATATTTCTCGGAGTGGTAGCTCCGTAAGTAAACTTTGTTACAAGCAGAAAATCGCCGACGAGGAGTGTATTCTCCATAGAGCCCGTCGGTATTCTGTATGCTTCAAAAAGGAATACCTTTATAATAAAAGCAACGACTGCCGCCCAAACGAGAGCATCAAAATACTCCTTCGACTTGGATTTTTTTACTTTGCCGTTAGCTTTTGAGACCTTGCCCGCCGAGGGGCTTTTTCCTAATATTGCCATTACTTATATAATTATTTTATTTATCTATTGACAAAACTGCTAAAAACGCTTCCTGCGGAATTTCAACAGAACCCACTTGTTTCATACGTTTTTTACCTTCTTTTTGTTTCTCCAGAAGTTTTCTTTTACGCGAAATATCGCCGCCGTAACATTTTGCTATTACGTTTTTACGCATAGCGCTGATTGATTCACGCGCAATGACTTTATGGCCGATTGCCGCCTGAATTGCGACTTCAAACATCTGTCTCGGTATGAGCTTTCTGAGTTTTTCGCACAATTTTTTACCCCAGTAAAAGGCGTTATCCCTGTGAATTATTGACGACAAGGCGTCAACCGGCTCGCCGTTGAGGAGTATATCAAGCTTAACAAGGTCTGCCTTGCGGTAATCCTTCATGTCATAATCGAAAGACGCATAACCGCGAGTAGTTGATTTCAGTTTATCGTAAAAATCGAAAATGATTTCAGCAAGAGGAAACTCGAAATTAAGGTCAACTCTCTTTGTATCTATATAATGCTGATTTTTAAATACTCCGCGCCTGTCGTTAGCGAGTTTCATTATATTGCCTATAAATTCGACAGGAGTTATAATCTGCGATGAAATAAACGGCTCTTCAACGCGGTCTATGACAGTAGTATCCGGCATCGTAGCGGGATTATCAACAAGTATAAGGTCACCGTTGGTTTTATATACTTTATATTCAACATTCGGAACCGTTGTAATAATTGCCAGGTCATATTCGCGCTCGAGTCTTTCCTGAACTATTTCAAGATGAAGAAGTCCGAGAAATCCGCACCTGAATCCGAATCCAAGCGCAACTGATGATTCAGGCTCGTATGTAAGAGAGGCGTCATTGAGTTTGAGCTTAGAGAGGGATTCCCTCAGATTTTCGAAATCATTGGATGCAATAGGGTATATACCGCTGAAGACCATAGGTTTAACTTCTTTAAATCCGGGAATTGGTTCGGATGCGCGGTTAACCGTATCAACGATTGTATCACCGACTTTAGAATCATTTACATCTTTAATATTTGCTATGAGATAACCTACATTACCCGATTCGAGCATGTGAGTTCTTTGGCGTTCCATTTTTAAAATACCGACTTCTTCGGCTTCAAAATGCTTGCCGGCGGCGAAGAATTCTATTTTATCGCCTTCTTTCAGAGTGCCGTCGAAAACTCTCAGATAAACTATAACTCCGCGGTAAGTATCGAAAATTGAATCGAAAATCAAAGCCCTGAGAGGTTTTTCATTTTTGATTTCAGGTGCTTTTATCCTGCTGATTATTGCTTCGAGAATTTCATCTGTTCCGATACCTTCTTTAGCGCTTGCAGTGAGAATATCTTCCCGTTTACATCCGAGCAGATCAACGATCTGGTCTTTGACTTCCTCTGTCATTGCGCTCTGAAGGTCAATTTTATTGATAATGGGAATAATTTCAAGTCCGTTATCAATAGCAAGATAAAGATTGCTGATTGTCTGGGCTTCAATACCCTGTGTGGCATCCACTATAAGCAGAGCGCCTTCGCAAGCCGCAAGTGAGCGGGAAACTTCGTAAGTAAAATCCACGTGACCCGGGGTATCAATCAGGTTCAATATATACTTTTCGCCGGATTTTGAGGCATAGTTCATCTGAATAGCATGAAGTTTTATTGTTATGCCTCTTTCCTGCTCAAGATCCATATCATCCAGAACCTGCTTCGTCATCGAACGTGATTCGACAGTACCCGTACGTTCGAGGAGTCTGTCAGCTAATGTTGATTTTCCGTGGTCTATATGAGCAATTATACAAAAATTTCGTATTTTAGAATTAATCACCGTTTATCTTTTCGCAAATAAATATAAAAAAAGCGGGCTTCAATTATAACCCACTTTTATAACAAATAATTTCAGTTAACAGAACTATTGATTTGTTTGTGTTCCGGCTTTTCTTGAGTTCCTTATATCCTGAATTTCTTTACGGACTTCAGCAGATAATCTCCTGAGGTTGTTAAGCTCTTTACGAAGCCTTGTACCGGCCGCATTTTGTTCTTTTTGATAAAATTTATCAACATCCGACTTCATTCCGTCGAGTATTTCCTGCAGTTTTGAGAATTTCTCCATTTACATCTCCTTTTTTAATGGTTAATATTAAATATAGTTAAAATTTACGATAGTTTTAATGATAAATCATTATAGTAATAATGCAATATTATGTACGTATGGGATTGAAAATATTATATTATAAGCCCAGGCTGTGAAAGCGACGCCGAGTATAACGAGAACTGAGATGATAGAAATCCTTAGCCAGGGGGCGAGTTTATAATCCCTGAAAATTCCCCACAGTCCGTTCAATCCGTGATACATAGCAAGTGTAACAAATAAAAGGTCAATAATCCTGTACCACGAAAACTGCATACGCGTCAGGACTGCTTCGTATGTATGTCCCGAATCGGGCGAATAGTGCATAAGGATATAATGTCCCAGCATCAGAACAACGAGGGCAAGTCCTGTTATTCTCTGTAAAATCCAGCTTTTTGCTCCTGAATTTTTGGAAGACTGATATTTATACATGTTAAATGATTAAAATTTTATTTTCCAAAAAGTTTGAAAATTTCGTGTGAAAACATAACAAATCCCATTGCAAGGAATAAAATTATTCCGATAATCCACGAATAACGGTAGAGCGCTTTATGATACTTTGCTCCGTCAGCCCAGTCAACGAGTACTACACGAATTCCGTTCAGGGAATGGAATAAGACAAACACAAACAAAAGCCATTCAAGGGCAAGGAGCGGAGGTGAAAGAAAGGTTTTCATTTTCGCTTCAAAAGCTTCTTTCCCGCTCGTAAGTGTGCTGAGTGAATATATGTGCAGGAAAAGATAACCCATTAAAGCAAGTCCTGTGATCCTGTGATAAATCCATGCCCAGCTTCCGCTGTCTTTATGATACGAGAGATTTTCCTTTACCCAATCTTTCTGGTCGAACGTTTTGATTTTCTTAGCAGTTTCTGACATTTAAAAATCTCCTTAATTTCGATGAATTTAAGTGAAATTATACAATTATTATTAATATTACAATTTAATAAAATATACGCAAATATTTTCATTTAATAAAAATATTATTAATGCTAATTTGCCCTAACATACAAAATTCAATAAATCATATATGATAATTACACCTGAATACATCAAAACCCTGAAGCCGTACGTACCGGGAAAATCAATCGAAGAGATTCAAAAAGAATTCGGTTTAGAAGAAATTCATAAAATCGCTTCAAACGAGAATCCGCTTGGTCCTTCACCGAAAGCCATTGAGGCAATGAAGAAAGTTCACGGTGAGGTGAACAGATATCCTGACCCGGGAGCGTTAGAACTAAGGAAAAAAATATCGGCTAAATCCGGCGTTGAAGTGAGCAATATCGCCGTTGGAAGCGGAAGCGAGGGGATTATGGCTAATATATTGAGGTGTTTTTTATGCGATGGTGACGAGATGATTACTTCGGAAGCCACTTTTATTGGGTTTCAGGTGCTTGCACGAGGAAGGGCAAATAAATGCCATTATGTACCGATGCCCAGAGACACTTATAAATTTGACGCTGACGGAATTCTCGCGAAGGTGAACGAGAGAACGAAGATAATTTATATATGCAATCCTAATAATCCGACGGGTACGATATTAAACAAAGGTGAATTCGATAAGTTTTACAAAGGAGTTCCGGAGAATGTTCTGATAATCATGGACGAAGCATATTTTGAATACGCGTGCGGCTGCGCTGAGTATCCTGATTCTATGGATTACAGATATGATAACGTTATCACACTGAGGACTTTTTCGAAGATATACGGAATTGCAGGTGCGAGAATAGGATACGGATTCGCGCATGCGGATATAGTAAGTACGATAATGAAGGTGAAACTTCCGTTTGAGCCAAATTCGCTTGCGCAGGCAGGGGCAATAGGGGCTTTAGACGATGATGAATTTCTTGAAAAATCAAGGGCACTGAATGCCGGGGGTTACGAATATTTCAGGAAGGAACTGAATGATTTGCATAAAGAGGGAAAGATAGTATTTGTACCTTCATACGCGAACTTCGTTTTGCTGAAACTGGAATCTGAGGAGAAAGTAAACTTTATTAACTCATCATTGCTGAAGGAGGGGGTGATAATAAGACCGTTAAAGCCGTTCGGACTTGCCGACTGCATTCGCGTAACGATGGGGCTGAGGAAAGAAAACGAAGCTTTTATTAAATCTTTTAAAAAATATATTTAGATGACTATTACGAAGGACACTACAATAAGAGAGCTTCTGCTCGCACTTCCCGCGGCGTCTTCATATTTGATGAAACACGGAATTACCTGTTTAACAGGCGGAGCGCCCAAATGGGGGACGATTACCGACCTTGCTAGTAAAAAAGGATATTCCGGGGAAGAGATAATAAAGTTCGCCGGGGACCTTGACACGATGCTTAAAATCAAAAGACAAAATAAATAAAGTATCAGATTTTCTTATTTTTCATCATTGACATTACAATCGCGATGGTCAGGATTACGAGAATAACGAGGAGCGAAGTGACAGTCGAAATATGAAGAACCCCCGAAAGCAACATTTTCATGCCAATAAAGATGAGAATAATTGAGAGCCCCAATTTCAGGTAAGTAAACTTATCCATAAATCCCGAAAGAGCGAAATACAGAGCCCGCAATCCGAGTATAGCGAAGGCATTCGATGTGAATACTATGAATGTGTCGTTCGTGATTGCCAGTATAGCCGGTATAGAATCAAAAGCAAAAACAAGGTCAGTCGTTTCGACAATTATCAGAACGATGAAAAGGGGAGTAGCGAGTAAACCTGTTTTTCTTCTGATAAAAAATTTATCTTTTTCGTAATTATCCGAAACGGGCATAATTTTTTTGACAAATCGGACGACGGGATTTTTATCCGGTTCGACTTTCTGTTCTTTCTGGAATGCCATTTTAAGTCCGGCGATGACGAGGAAACCTCCGAATATGAATATAATCCACCAGAACATATTCAATAAAGCAGCGCCGAGAACAATCAGTCCCGCGCGCATCAGTAAAGCGCCTACAATTCCCCAGTACAGTACCTTATGCTGGTACTTTTTAGGAACATCGAAATAAGAAAATAAAAGCAGGAACACAAAAAGATTATCAACACTGAGTGATTTCTCAAGCAGATATCCCGTAAGGAATTCCAGCCCTTTATCATGCCCCATCAGTAAAAACACACCTCCGTTAAACATCAGCGCGAGGACAATCCATACAGCGCTCCATCCTATAGCTTCCTTTACGGATACTTCGTGCTGTTTTTTATTAAATACGCCGAGGTCGAGCGCAAGCATTATAATAAGGAAAAGGCAGAAACCCGCCCAGTGAATGAAGCCGATATTTTCAATAAACGCAAAATGCACGTCAGATATCTCCTTTTACAGGTCTTACAACCACATCTTCAATTAAAACTTTTTTCGGCTGATTAAAGACCTGAAGCGTGATTTCGGCTATATCCGCAGGAGATATCATACGGTTTTTATATTTTTGTCTTGTGCGGGCGTCCCACATACCTGTTTCGACTGCACCGGGCAGTATATTGGAGACCTTAATATTAAGTTTTCTGACCTCTTTGCGTAAAGACTGCGACAATAAAAGAAGTCCTGCTTTTGAAGCCGAATAAACAGAGCTGTTATCAAAAACAGTATTAGCGGCAACCGACAAAATATTAATAATATGACCTCTGCGCGCTTTTACCATTTTCGGCAGAACAGCTTTCATGCATAAAAAAGCGCCGCGCAGGTTAATATTCATTATATAGTCGAAATCATAAACCTTTGTTTCAAGAAAAGACTTAAAAGCCGTAACCCCTGCATTGTTAATAAGAGCGTCAATCCTGCCGTATTTCTCAATAATGCGTTTAAGTGTCAGTTGTACGCTTCTTTCAGATGCGACATTACAGACGAAGGCAGATGCTTCACGACCCGCGAATTTGATTTCGCTGACAATCCCGACCAGCCGTGACTTTCTCCTTGAAGAAACCACTACAACATAGCCGGACTTTGAAAAAACTTTGGCAATTTCCTTGCCGATTCCGGTTGAAGCTCCGGTTATCCAAACAACTTTGTTATTCATACGGAAAATTTTAATTCGCTTATAGAGAAATAAAGTATGACGAAATAAATAATACTATTCATTACATTAACATACCGCCGTCAACGCAGAGAACCTGACCCGTCACATAGTCCGCTTTCACAAAGTATGACGAAATAAATAATACTATTCATTACATTACCATACCGCCGTCAACGCACAGTACCTGACCCGTAACGTAGTCCGCTTTTCCGGAAGAAAGGAAAGTTACGATGCCGGCAACTTCTTCGGGTTTACAAGGACGTTTAAGCGGAATAACTTTAAGGAAAAACTCTTTTTGTTCATCGCTAAGCTGAGCCGTCATTTCAGTCTCGACGAATCCCGGTGCCACGGCATTAACATTGATATTCCTGCCGGCGAGTTCTTTTGCGATTGATTTTGTAAGACCGATAAGACCGGCTTTTGATGCGGCGTAATTTGCCTGTCCCGCATTTCCCATAACACCGACAACAGAACTGATGTTCACTATCTTGCCGCTTCTTTGTTTCGCCATAATACGCGAGACGGCTTTTATTGTATTGAAAGCGCCTTTTAGATTAACCCTTATTACAGAATCCCAGTCATCCTCAGTCATTCTTATAAGAAGTCTGTCCCTCGTGATTCCGGCATTGTTAATCAGAATATCAATGCGCTCGAATTCAGCCGCTGTTTCATCTATTGCCTTTTGAGTTTTATCCGTATCAGTAATATCAATTTCTTTAAAAAGAATTTTTCTGCCCGTGGATTTCATTCCCTCAATATACGCATCGAGGTCGGCGGGTCTGAACATATCATATATAACAACGTCAGCGCCTTCATTAACAAAATCAGTAACAATAGCGCGTCCGATGCCTCTGCCGCCGCCTGTTACTATAGCAATTTTCCCTTGTAAAAGATTTCCCATTTTTAATTATGCTTTAGGTTTATAATGTTTAATAAAATAATCATTCAGGTGATTATATCCGTCTTCACCGATAATAAACCGGATTTCCTCCGTCATCGCTTCAAAGACAGTCTGCGTGAAATTCTGTTTGTGTTTAATTCCGCAGTAAGAAAGTTTAGAAGAATGGTCATCATCATACGTCAGGACATCATCAATAATTGTCAGCGGATACATAATGCAATACTTGGGTTTAATAGCCCATTTATGCATATTGTTTTTCACGGCGGCGACCTGTATAGAGCAATAACTTCTCTTATCCTTAAATACGCATTGATTATGACCCGAAGGTGTTTTATAAAGTTCGGTACCGGCGGCTTGCCCGGAAGGGAAATCGGTATCCTCTTCAAGTTCTTTTTCGAACCATTTCGAAGAATTCTTAATCTGATTTTCATCCATAACGGATTTAATCTCTTCTTCAAATTTCATAACAACAGTTTTAAAATCCCTGTCCATATAGACACCCCAGTCACAGCATTCGCCGCGGCAGGTTTTAACGTTACATCCCGGAACAAAGCCCTGTGTAAAAATTACAGGGTCAATTTCCAGATTGTTATACTCAAGAGGAAATTCTTTCAAAATATTCTATATTTAGTTTAAAAATTTAATTATATCTTCAAGCGCTGAAATATTGAAAACAGCGGCAGAAGTATCAATTTTTTTTACGAGCCCCGCAAGCACTTTTCCCGAGCCGATTTCATAAAAACTTGTTACACCGTCTTTAATCATATTTTTCACCGAAGCTTCCCATCTGACCGGAGATACGAGTTGTCTTGAAAGTGAATCGCGGATTTTATCTTTACTTATTTCAGGTTTGGAATCAACATTGGTATAAACCGGAATTGAGGCATCCGTAAATGCTGTGCTCTGCAATGCCGAGCGAAGTTCGGAGTCTGATGTTCTCATAAGTTCGGAATGAAACGCCCCGCTGACTTCAAGTTTCTTAGCGAGTCTGCATTTAAAAGGTTCGGCTTTCGCAACTTCAAGAGCTTTATCAACAGCCGCAATATCTCCCGATATGACTATTTGTCCGGGGCAGTTAAAATTCGCCGGCTGAACGATTCCGGCAGATGAAGCAGTTGCGCAGATTTCAGAAACCTGCGATTCGGAAAGTCCGATAAGAGCCGCCATAGTACCGGGCTGAACGACGCCTGAATTTTTCATCAGCATGCCGCGTGTTTTTACAAGTCTCAGACAATTTTCAAAATCAACCGAACCGGCGTAAGCGTTTGCCGTATATTCACCGAGCGAATGTCCGGCAACGCAATCGGCTTTGAGCTTACTTCCGATTAACTGTGACAGAATATAAGAATGCACGAACAGAGCCGGTTGAGTGATATTCGTTTGCCTGAGGTCATCAGCCGGTCCTTCAAAGCAAATCGTGCTGAGCTTAAAACCCATAATCTCATCGGCTTTTTCGAATAAGGAGCGGGCTGTATCGGATTTTTCATACAGGTCTTTACCCATACCGACTGCCTGTGAACCCTGTCCCGGAAAAAGAAATGCAACTTTAGACATATAATATAAATTGATTATTTATTTTAACAAGGAAAATAAATAAATTAAAGTTCTAATTAAATCTAATTAAAAATATTCGCTCAATAATTTATCATTAATCATCCGTTACGCGCGGCAGTGCGCCGAATTTTTCGATGAGTAAATTATCGTAGTAATCGGCTTTTGTGAACAATGATTTCAGTATTTCAGTACCGGTTTCGAGCGTGAGATACTGGTTATAAATCAGAGATGAGAGAATAATATTCTGGTCTTTAACGCTGAAGAAGATTCCTTCCAGATCATAGTTTTCATTCAGCAAATATTCATATATCGGTGCTATATTATGTTTCGGCAGTCGGCAGATATGTGCATCGCTTACTATAAATGCATTCTCATCGTTCGTGATATGTATAACCGCACTGCCTTCCTCAACTTCCCATGCAGAGGGACCGCGTCTTGAGAGCTTAACGTCTTTGCCTAATATTTCAAGAATCTTCTCAATAACAGCCGCCGCTCCTGCGGGTTTATATTCGGTTTTACCGCTGATTTCAGGTAAAGTAATTTTTGTGCCGCATTCCGGACAGGATTTATCTTCTATCATTTCGGATGTAACTACATTTCCGCATGAAGCACAGCGTACGGCAAGCTTTCCGAGAAAAGGTTTATATTCGTTCAGAGATTCGATTATGTAATCAGATGATAATGCGAAGCCGATATTATCTCCGCCTGCGATGATAAAAGTATTAATACCGACGACTTCGGCTTGAGTATTAACGAGCGGTCCGCCGCTGTTGCCGGGATTAATGGCGGCGTCAATCTGTATGTAATTCAGATTATTCTGAAGTCTTTTAGCTTTTGATACAATGCCTTCTGTAGCTGTATAATTTAATCCGTAAGGATGTCCTATTGCAATAACCCTGTCGCCGTCCTTCACGTTATTTTCCTTTGCTATATTGCGCGCCGGCATTTCAACTCCGCCGGGAGGTCCGATAAAAGCGAGGTCATAGGCGGGGTCAGTATATATTACGGGTGACATTATTTTCGGAAAGACTTTTCCGCTGACGACCACTTCTGAATTGCCGCTCACGACGTGGTTATTAGTGATAATGAGTCCGTATTCTTTTATGAAGAATCCGGTTCCGGTTCCGTGAGGAGTGGCAATCTGAATAATAACCGATTGATATGAATCTATGATTTCCTGTGTCTGCATCGTATAATGACTAATTATTAAATTTAAGAATTTGCATTTCTGTCAGAAAGCTTTTGGCGAAGTCCAGAAGCGAAGTATATAACAGAGTTTCGGTTTTAAACAAAAAAGAAGGATACATTTCAAGCGCCTCTGTGTTTATGCGTTTAATTTCGGATGTGAGATTTTCAATATTAAAACTTCCCGTGCCGGCGTCGAAATATGACGCCCCGCTTCCCGTATCCTTACAGAATTTGCTGTTTAAAGCCTGCATAAGCAAGCCGAACAAGTCCCTGAGCGGTTTTGGCAGTCCGAAATGGTAGAGGCAATAGCCCGGTATATATTCAAGTATTGAAAGCGCGATATCGGGATATGAATTTTCGATATACCATGCGATATTCCCGATATTTGTACCGATAGAATCAATTCCCGCAGAGGGGTCGGCGGGAGAAGCAACTCCGAATGTTGATTTAGTCTTATAGAGTGAGGACACAATTTTATCTTTCGGTTTAGCCGCTAATTCCACAAGGGCAGTTTCCAAATTGGTTATTTTCTGCATGAACTGGATGTTATCTTTCGTGAAATAATCGAGAATAATTTTTTCGAAATCTGTCAGCAGAGAGCCTTCGGGACTGAGAAAATAGTACAGTCTGAAAACAATATTGAGGAGCAGATAGGATATGCCGCCGGACATCTGCTCTTTATTATAAACGGATATTTTACTGAGAACATCATTCAGGTTACGGGTAAAAAACGAATACATTACGTCCAGTTCGGCGGGAAGATATTCTTCGCGGTGAATATCGAGCGGCTTCAGTGACGTGAAATCATCGAGAAGGAGTTCATCAAGCCGGTCGGCTCTGACAGCCAGTTCACGCAATGCGAAATAGAGTTTACGGGGCGAGCCGTCTATGACGGAAGAATCAAGTTTAAGGACGATTCTGTTATCCTTAGTCGCGAATCTCGAATAATAAAATGTGTAATTATATTCCATAAGTCTTCTCATAGCGGCGACGCTGAGTTTCTCGTATTCCGCCAGAACAGAGAGCGCAGTTATTTTATTTTCGTTTATAAAGCCGCGTACTTCCTTTGACCCCTGCAGAAGTTGAAATTTTATATCATTTCCCGCGACGGTATAAAATACGTTCTGTTCATCACTGTCTTTAAGATACTCAAAGAAAGCAATAAATGAATCAGTGTATTTCTTTTCACTGAACATTTTATCGCATTCATTCCATTTTTCGTTCTTGCTTTTCGGTTTAAACGCATCGGAATATCTTCCAAATTTTACGGGCATAGAATTAATAATTATAATTGTTTGAAATACAGATAAGGGAAACTTAACATTTTTATTCCATTAATAATATACTTTTTCGAGGAACAGTCCCGATGGGGGCGCTGTATATTTCGCGGGCGCATCCGAATAATTTTTTATGAAATAAAGAATATCCTTATCGGTAAAATTTCCTCTGCCGGTTTCGGCAAGGACGCCGGCTATACGGCGCACCATTTTCCACAGGAAATGGGAAGCTCTGATACGTATGAGTATAATGTATTTACTGCTTTCATTCCTTGAGATGTTAATATCTTCTATAAGTACTTTAGTTGACTGCTGGTCGGGGCTTTCCTCCGTGAAAGATGAAAAATCGTGCATACCTTTGAATAAAGCAGATGCAACTGACATTTTTTCGATGTTAAGCGAATCTTTAATCCACCAGACGAATTTCTTTTCAAAGGCAGTTCTCCTTTCTGAAATTCTGTAAAGATACTGCCGCGATACGGCGGAATGCCGCGCATGGAAATTCTGCGGCGCTTTAACAATATCGAGAATATTATCGAGAATATTAATATCCGAAGGCAGTTCATCGTTAATTTTGAACTGCAGGATATGCGGAGCAATCATGGTATCACATTCAAGATGCGCAACCTGTCCGAGAGCGTGGACACCTTTATCGGTTCTGCCCGAGCCCTGCAGGTCTGTAAAAATATTTTTTCCGTTGCACTTTGAAAACGCTGTTTTCACTGCGTTAATAATTGTATCCTGAACAGTCTTGGCATTTTTTTGCTTTTTCCAGCCCGAATAATTCGTGCCGGCGTATTCGAGTGAAATTTTAAATTTCATTTTCCGTTAAATTCAAATTAAATCAAACTATTACGAAAAGAAATCAAATGAAAGGATATATTCTTGTCCGATGACGGCGTTAATAAGTGTTAAGTGTTAAGTGTTAAGTGTTAAGTGTTAAGTGATTAAGTGTTAAGTGTAAAGTGGAAAATTTAAAAATTGATTCTTACGTTTTTCTATGTTCTCTATGACTTTATGATGAGTAGTTATAAAAGTTATAAAAGAGTTTTGTGATTACAAAATTCATTGACTATTTTTGAGAATAAGACTATTTTTGTAAATAATTCGAAGGTAGCTCAATGGTGGAGCATTCGGCTGTTAACCGAAGGGTTGCGAGTTCGAGTCTCGCCCTTCGAGCAAGGGGGCTGTCCCGTTTACGCGCAGGGTCAGCCCTTTTTTTTATGCCGGATTTATTGCTTTATTGAATTACTATAATTTACAAAGAAAAATGTTTATCTTTCAGTAATCTTAAAAACGGAATTGGAAGAAATATTTTCGAATGACATTCCTCTGACAGTGTCGGAGTTAACGCGGGAGATAAAGATAAGTCTTGAATCTCAGTTCACACCGATTGCAGTGACGGGTGAAATATCAAGTTTTAAACGCGCGTATCCTTCAGGACATTGTTACTTTTCGCTGAAAGATGCGAATGCACAAATCTCCTGTAATCTATGGAAAACGAGATATCAGCATTTGAAATTCGAGCCTAAGGAGGGAATGACCGTAATCGTCAGGGGCAGGATATCAGTTTATGAACCCAGAGGAAGCTACGCAATTGACGTTGCTTCTATGTCGGAAGCCGGAATTGGCGATTTTCAGATAGCATACCAAAAACTTAAAGCCAGGCTTTTTGCGGAGGGCTTATTTAACGAATCCAATAAAAAACCTTTACCTGAATTCCCCGTGAATATAGCTATAATCACATCCGAATCAGGCGCCGTAATCGAAGATTTTAAAAGAGTCGCCGAAAACAGATATCCGTTATTTACACTTTATCTTTTTCCTGTAACTGTACAGGGCAAGGGTTCGGCTGAAAGTGTTTGCCGCGCAATTGCTTCTGCGAACAAGTATAAGGTTAAATTTGATATTATTATACTCGCAAGAGGAGGCGGTTCTCCCGAAGATTTATGGACTTTCAATGAAGAATCTGTTGCCCGCGCTATATTTGCTTCCGAAATTCCCATAGTCAGCGCAATCGGGCATGAAATTGATTATCCGATAAGTGATTTTGTCGCTGATATGCGAGCCCCGACTCCATCTGCGGCGGCAGAAATGATATTGCCGGACAGGAATGAACTTCTGGAGTCATTAAAGCAATCTAAAGCTGTAATAAGGAACAGCGTAACGGGAATTATTCAGGAATACAAAGAATTCCTGAATAACACGGAAAAGAATTACGTGTTTAAGAGACCAAAAGACATGATGAATGAATTCAAACTGAGGCTTGACGAGAAATATGAAAAACTTGGACGTGAAGTGAGTGACAGAATAAAAAAGCTGAAAGAGGGGCTTGAATACACGGGTAGTATTCTCGAAAAAATTGGTCCCGATGCCACTTTAAGGAGAGGATATACTATATAATAAGGAATGAAACTGTGATAACACGAAAAAGAAACGTGAAAAAAGGCGAAAAAGTGAGGGTCAGATTTTACGACGGGGACACGGGTGCCGAAATTATTGATTAAATATTAAATTTTATAAATATTATCTTTGTTTAAAAAGTGTTAAGTGTTAAGTGTTAAGTGTTAAGTGTTAAGTGTTAAGTGTTAAGTGTTAAATGTTAAGTGTTAAGTGTTAAGTGTTAAGTGTTAAATGTTAAGTGTTAAATGTTAAATGTTAAGTGTTAAATGTTATATGGTAAAAAAGAAAGAAGAAGAGAATTCGTTTGAGTATTCATACAGGCGAATCGGGGAAATTGTAGATGAACTTGAAAGCAGTATAGAAGAGAAGTCTCTTGAAGAGATTATCAGCGCTTATCAGGAAGGTTTAACACTGCTTAAGATATGCAGAGAAAAGCTTGAAGAAGCCGAGCTGAAGATAGAAAAAATTAACAGCCAGTTTTAACTTAATCACAAAAATCAGAAAGATTTTCAGTATGGAAAACCAAACATTTGATCTGAGCAAAACTAAATTTCTTAAAGATATAGATTACCCGAGGGATATTAAAAAACTGAAGCTAACGGATTTACGGGAATTATCCGGAGAGATACGGGAATTGCTGATGGATACTATATCAAAAATCGGAGGTCACCTCGGGGCTTCTCTGGGTGTTGTGGAACTTACACTTGCTCTTCATTATGTATTCGATACGCCGACAGATAAACTGATATGGGATGTGGGGCATCAGGCTTACATTCACAAAATTCTAACCGGAAGAAAAGAAGCATTAAAGACAATCCGCCAGAAAGGCGGTATAAGCGGATTTCTTAAAAGATCAGAGAGCGAATATGATGTTTTCGGAGCAGGGCATGCCACCACATCGCTATCGGCGGCACTCGGGATTGCTACGGCAAGAGATTATCAGAAGAAAAATTACAAAGTTGTTGCAATAATAGGGGATGGTTCCATGACGGGCGGAATGGCATACGAAGCGATGAACAATATCGGGCTGTTGAAAAAAGATTTGATAGTTGTGCTTAATGACAATAAGATGTCAATTGCACCTAATGTATGGTCAGTCCAGAATTATTTTAACGATTTTATGTTAAACGAATCTTACAACAGAATCCGGAACAAGATATGGTATCTCACGGGAAAAGTTGATAAAAAGAACAGCGACAGATTAAGAGCAGTTGCCGCAAAGATTGAAGGGGGTATTAAAGGCGTGCTTACACCCGGAATGCTTTTCGAGGCGCTTGGGTTCAGATATTTCGGTCCGGTGAACGGTCACAACGTCGTCAATCTTGTCAAGATGTTTGATGAAATAAAGAAGATTTCAGGACCGGTACTGGTGCACGTTTTCACACAAAAAGGCAAGGGACCGGACTATGCTCCGTCGCATTTCCAGAAACTTCATGCTTTGAATCCGTTTGATAAAACCACGGGAATTGAAATAAAAAAAACGAATGTTCCTTCTTATACAAAAATATTCGGCGAAGCTTTAACCGAGCTTGCGAAGAAAAATGAAAAGATAATCGGTGTAACAGCGGCAATGCCTGACGGCACGGGATTGAACATACTTCAGAAAGAATTACCCGGGAGATATTACGACGTCGGAATAGCCGAACAGCACGCAGTTACTTTTTGTGCCGGAATAGCAACGGAAGGATACACACCGGTAGTGGCTATATATTCGACTTTTTTGCAAAGAGCTTTTGACCAGATTGTACACGACGTTGCACTGCAAAAACTGTCTGTCGTTTTTGTTTTAGACAGGGGAGGTTTAGTAGGCGCCGACGGACCTACTCACCACGGGCAATTCGACCTGACGTATCTGAGATTAATTCCTAATATGGTAATAATGGCGCCTAAAGATGAATGTGAGCTCAGGAATATGTTATACACGGCAACACTTTATAAAAAAGGTCCCATAGCGATAAGGTATCCGCGCGGTAATGCGCTTGGCGTTGAAATCCGTGATTTTGAAAAACTTGAAATCGGCAAGTCAGAGACAGTCAAAACCGGCAGTGATATAGCCCTTCTGGCAATCGGTAATATGGTCAATTATTGCGAGCAAGCCGCAGAGATACTCAGTAAAAAAGGAATCGAAGCCGAAGTGATAAATGCGAGATTTGTAAAACCGCTTGACAGGGAAATGCTCAACGACGTTCTTGCGGGATTTTCGAAAGTAATTACGCTTGAAGACAATACAATCCTCGGCGGATTCGGCTCGGCTGTTGCGGAATTCGCGGTTCAGCATGGTTTTAAGACTGATATTCTTTTGCATGGTTTGCCTGATAAGTTTATTGAACACGGAAAACCCGAAGAGCTTTACGAAGATTTAAGACTTGACGGCAAGGGAATAGCAGAGGTTGCTTTTGAATTCCTGCATAAATTAAAGATTAAGTGTTAAGCGTTAAATGTAAATGAAAGATAACAATAAAAAGGTTTATGTGGAGACGTATGGCTGTCAGATGAATTTCTCGGATACTGAGATAGTTATGAGCGTTTTAAGCGATTATGGATACAACGAAACTGACAGAATAGAAGATTCGGATGTTATCTTACTGAATACATGCAGTATCAGAGAGAATGCGGAGAGGAAAATATTTAACCGCCTTGAACACCTCCGAAATTACAAGAAAAAAAACTCAAACCGTATAATTGGCATACTCGGTTGTATGGCTGAAAGACTAAGAGTAGAAATTATTGAAAAGGCTGATTTTGTTGACCTTATTGTCGGTCCCGATGAATACCGAAAAGTTCCTCAGCTTATTGAAAATATACTCGAAACGGGAGAAAAAGGAATTGCAGTTAAACTATCAAAAATAGAAACGTACGATGATATAACTCCGGTCAGGAAAGAAGGAATTACAGCCTGGGTTTCGGTTATGCGCGGGTGTGATAAATTCTGTACGTTTTGCGTAGTCCCTTTCACAAGAGGAAGAGAGCGAAGCAGAAAAATCGGGAGTATAACAGACGAGGCGAAGAAGTTATTTGACGAAGGTATAAAAGAAGTTACTTTGCTCGGACAGAATGTGAATTCTTTTAACGATGGCGGAAGAGATTTCTCTGATTTGTTAAGGGCAGTTGCGATTTCAGTTCCGTATATGCGAATAAGATATATGACTTCTCATCCGTATGACTGCTCGCCTAAGTTACTTGAGACAATGGCAGAATTCGGCAATGTGTGCAAGTATATACATTTACCGGTGCAATCCGGCTCGGAGAGAATTCTGAAGTTAATGAACAGATTATACAGTGTCGGGCAGTATCTGAAGGTATTAAATCTTGCAAAGAAACTGATGCCGGGAATTGGTCTTTCTACCGATATAATAGCGGGATTCCCGACTGAAACTGAAGATGACCATAAATTAACTCTTAAGCTTATGGAAGAAGCTGAGTACGACGGTGCTTACACTTTTGCTTATTCACCGAGAGAGAACACAAAGGCATACAATATGGAAGATAATGTACCGGAAGAGATAAAACAAAGGAGGTTAGAGGAAATAATCACGCTTCAGAGGATAATATCTTTACGTATAAACAGGAATCTCATTGACAGCACTAAAATGGTGTTGCTCGAGAATATCAGTAAGAAATCTCCGGAATTCATGATGGGCAGGACAGACTGTAATAAAACTGTAATAATTCCAAGGAACGGGCACAAGGCAGGTGCTTTTGTGAACGTTCGTATAAACAACGCAAATTCAGCAACTTTATTCGGCGATGAATGTCTAATAAATTAATATATTTTATACTCATCACTACAGGCGCATTTATACGCCTGTTCCCGCTTGGGATTGTACAGCGAACTGCAAAAATATTCGGGCTGTTTTTTTTTATCTGATTCCCATCCGCAGGAAAATAGTCTTTAACAATTTATCACTGTGTTATCCTGAAAAAAGCGATTCATGGAAACGCCGTATCACCAGAGGCTGTTACATTAACCTTGCAATTACTTTTTTTGAAATATTGTATTTCCCGAAAATCAATAAAAAGCTTTTAGAGAAGATTGTCTCCTTTGAGAATACGGATATAATATTTGAATCACTTCGAAAAGGTAAAGGATTATTCATGCTGGGCGGACATATATCAAACTGGGAAATGCAGGCAAGCGCATTCTCAAGAGTTCTGAACGCAAGAATTAACGGTGTCGCAAAACCACAGACCAATTCACTTGTTAATAAGAAAATTATTGAATACAGAGAGCTCGGCGGCAGTAAGGTTATAGAAAT
>JAPLFI010000499.1 GCA_026390755.1 Ignavibacteriota bacterium | reverse complement strand
TTTTTCCGTCTTTTATGGGATTCCTGCGTCCTGTAGAAAAAATATTATGGTTTATTCCGATGGGCGGGCAGTATTATGTCAAAGCCGTTAAAGAATAAGTTAAGAAAAATTAGATTCACGAAGCCTTATAAGCACCGGTTTTATTATTTTGACAGGTTAATTCTTTTCAGCTCCGCTTTATATTCCTTGCGGTATTCAAACACTTCCCCAATAGTCCTGAATATTACCGACGGCCTTGCAGCGGTCGATACACCGTCAAGACGCGGAAGATGTGTTACTCCCATTTCAGCAGTAGTGTATCCGAGAAGTTTTGCCTTAAGCATTATTTCGGCGTCAATAAAAGCGTCAATCGAATTGATTTTAATTTTTCCGAACAGGTCAGTTTTAATCAGTTTAAAAGCGCAGTCAATATCCCAGTAATCAAGACCGAATATCACTTTCAGAAGATAATTGTAACAAAGTGATGTAAACTTCCTGTATAGCGAGTATTGTTTCTTTTTCCTGTAACCTACTATAATATCCGCGAAAGGAATCAGTGCAACAAATTTTTTCAGCTCTTCCAGATCGAACTGATTATCACCGTCAGTATAAAACACATAATCGAGTTTCGCGCTTGTGAATCCGTCCCGGAGCGTGGCACCATATCCCATATTTTTCTCGTGATGTTTTACCCTCACTTTTTCAAATTCTTCAGCCAGTTCATCGGCAACTTCCGCCGTTCTGTCCGGACTGCCGTCTTCAATAATTAATACTTCGTAATCTTTAAGATTAAGTTCTTCAAGCACCTGCACTGCTTTCCTTACGACTTTTCCTATATTGCCTTCGTCGTAATACGCGGGAAAAAATACAGACAACGTGATATTTGAATTATCCATCATTATAAAAAAGTAATGTCTTTTATGTAAGTGTGAGTTCTTTTGATTCCTTCTGCAAACGTTACTTTAGGTTTCCAGCCAAAAGTTTTTTTTGCGAGAGTAATATCAAGCACGTTTACCGGCACATCAAGTTTGCGTCCCGCTTCGTATTTGACTACGGGTACCTTGCCGGTTTCCGTTTCCATAATCTTAATAATTTCGTTCAGTGTATATCCTTCGCCGTAACCGAGATTAAATATTCTGCTGTTCCCGGAATACTCAACGGATTTCGCGATTACGCTGACTGCATCTTTGATGTAAATGTAATCACGTTTGACACTCCCGTCACCCCAGATGTGAATTTCTTCTCCGACTAATATTTTCCTGAGGAAGACAGGGATTACACCCTGAGAATACAACGGATTTTGCCTCTCCCCATAAGGATTCGAAAGGCGCAGTACAACATAATCCAACCCGTATAAATAATTGTACATATACAGGTAATCCTCAATAGTTTTTTTTATTATTCCGTATGAACATAACGGGTTGCGTGTATGAGATTCCGGTATAGGAATTTCTTTTGGGATTCCGTAAACCGTTCCCCCGGATGATATAAAAATGATTTTTTTCTTTTGGCTGCCTTTAAGTTCACCCAGCAGACGCAAGGTGGAAACAAGATTAGTCTCGGCGTCATAAACCGGATTTTCATTTGACGTTGCAGGCAGGGTTGAACTGACAAGATGAAAAACATAATCAATTCCTTCAAGCGCGCGTTTCAGGTCAATTGCGTTATTAAAGTCACCTTCGATTACCCGGATTTTATCCTTCAGATGAAAAATATTAATCTTCGAGAAATTCTGCTTGTCAAATACCGTAACATCATATCCCATACGGATGAGTTCATCGCAAATGTGTGAGCCGATAAAACCTCCCCCGCCGAATATCAGACAATTTCCTTTCATACGATGAATTAGTTTATCTTTTCAAATACGTAAGCCGCGAACCGCCGGTCAAGCGAACTGAACTGGTTTAACAGCCTGAAATTCCGGTTATTCTGAATTGTTTCAAGTTTAACGTCACTGCCCCATTCCGGCCTGTAGCCGTAATGATTCTCCCATACTATCAGAGAACCTGCAGGGGCTGTCTCAAGAGATTTCGCATTAAGTGATTTATAACGCGAAGGCGCTTTTATATATCCTTCCGTAAAGAAAAACAGCACAGTGTGATTAGCGTATAAATCTGAATTCACGCCCTGTTTGCCGTTGATAAATTCCGCTACCGTCTTAACGGTTTGATTTTCGGGCGATAGCTTTTTCGGGGTAAAATCAATGGCAATAAAAACTATTGCCAGCAGTACGACTGCAACAGATAGTTTATTAAGATAATCCAAGGTTGATTTAAAAGGAATCAGCATTGTAAGAGCAAAAAGACCTGCTATTGTAAGAGCTTTAGTATAATCTGAAGTTTCAAGGAGTATAAATCCGTCGGTACCTTTTGAAACAAAGATTATAACAAACAGAAACAATGCGCCCGTTAAAATAAAATATGTCTTTCTGAAAGTCTGATTTCCAAGGTTATTCAGTCCGACAGTCGCAAAAAACACCGCGAGCGGAGATATATGCAAAAGATAACGCCAGTTACCCGGGTTCGGTCCGTTATTCCACATAGTCCATATCTGCACGCCGAAGATAGTGATAAATAATATGTAAGGCATCATGTATTGCCTTGTATATTCCTTCAACTTTGATGTATCGTTAAGAAATCCGAAGAAACCGAGTAAGAATAATGACAGTACAACCGGACCGACAATAAATATATATACCCTGAAGTAATGAAACATTCCCTGTGAAGTATAAACAAGTGAAGCAACCGACTTCATTTCCGTCATCACAAAAAATATGTCACCCGTTTTAAGAAATCCGAGCAGACTATATACAACCGGGAAAACTCCTATTGCAATAAAAGGCAGATATTTTTTCCTTATAATAAAAATTATACCGAGTATTATGCAGAACACTGCGATTTCCTGCCTTATTGTGAAAATGTATCCGCATAATAATCCGCTTAAGAGATAAAACTTTTTATGATAAAGTATTAAAAAAAGTATCAGACAAAAAGCAGTAAATATTTCGGAATAAGACCTGAATGAAAGGTCAAAAAACAAAGGCTGTACGGCAAGAAGCACTGCTCCCGCAAAAGCATATTTAATTCCGCTCATCCGGATATATCTATATGTCAGATATACCGTTAAAGCCGATATAAGTGAATTAAATACAAGTACGGGCTGATAGCCGAACATCGCCGGTATGACAAGGAAAATTTTCCATCCGGGTTTAGGATTATTTCCGAGAATCGCAAACGGATTTTCTTTGAACTGAACAGCATTAAGAAATTGCGCTATCTCATCATCCTGATAAAAACCAAGCGAATATCGGCTTGATATGTAATAAACTATAGTAAGAACAGGAATAATCAGCCAAAAATACTTATGAAAGGCATTGTCCAGATCAATGACATTTACGGGCTTGACTGCCTGTTTAACTGTTTTATGCTTAATTGTTTTTGCGCTCAAAATTGATGAAAAATGATTGTTAAATTAAGCAAATAATAGATAGTTTTAAAGGATAAAGGTTAAAGTCAGATAAAAATAAAGATTACTACTATAAAACTAATTCACTTTAAATAACTTTTCCGTAGTGTTATATTAACGGATAATTAATAAAATGGAATATAATTTACTCGGCGATTCTGTACAGATAAAGGAGATAAATGAAACAATAAAACAGGTTGCTCCGACTAATATCAGCGTACTTATAACAGGCGAAAGCGGTACAGGGAAAGAGGTTACGGCAAACGCACTTCATCTATTAAGCAGAAGAGCAGATAAGCCTTTCATAATAGTGAACTGCGGCGCAATACCGGAAGGTATTATTGAAAGCGAATTGTTCGGTCACAATAAAGGTGCTTTTACCGGAGCCATTGAAACACGCGCAGGTTATTTTGAGATGGCGGATAAAGGAACAATTTTTCTCGATGAAATAGGTGATATGCCGCTTTCAACACAGGTTAAAATACTGAGAGTGCTTGAATCCGGGGAGTTTATGAAAGTCGGCGGAAGCAAATACGTATCAGTTGACGTGAGAGTTATCGCCGCTACGAACCGTAATCTCGAAAGAGACGTTGCTAATAAGAGTTTCCGCGAGGACCTGTTTTTCAGACTTAAATCAATTAACATTCATATTCCTCCGCTGAGGGAAAGGAAATCCGATGTCAAAGTTTTATTTAATCACTTTATTTCAAGTTTCAGCAGAAAGAATAAAATTGAGTTCGCGGGAATTGATAATGACGCGATGGAATATATAATAAATTATTCTTGGAACGGAAACGCGCGTGAACTGAGAAATTTCTGCGAGAGTATTATTGTCCTGATTCCGGACAGACAGCTTAACATCGTGGACGTCAAGAAAAATCTCAGCCGTGAAGTTCCGGACTACAGACACCTTCCGGCTCTTCAGTTTCAGGCAAAAGAACCGACAGAAAAAGACATACTGCTCAGGGCTTTATTCGAGCTTAAAACAGACATAATGGACATCAA
>JAPLFI010000526.1 GCA_026390755.1 Ignavibacteriota bacterium | reverse complement strand
ACTAATAAGCACGAATTATTTTTTTTTTTTTTTTCAAAAGAAAAGAGCATTAAGCCACAGATTTCCACAGATTAATGATTTCTTGAGAATAAAAGAGAAGAACGAAACGAATAAATAAAATATATGCAGAAAAGAACAAAGGCTGTTCTTTCTGGGAACAGCCCCTTTGGGTTAAGATATGTTTATACTTATTTTACCTGAGCAAGACCATGCGTTTGGTGTCTATTGTCCTTCCGTTTACGGAGAATTTATAGAAATATACTCCGCTGGAGAGAGAGAGGAACCCTGCCCGTTGTTCAGTCCGGCGTTAAACTTATACTCGAATGTTCCCGCGTTTAAGGGGGCATTATTAAATAAGACGGCTACTTCCCTGCCGGAGATATCGAACACGGTAAACGTAACACTGCCTGACTTTGGCAATTAGAATTTGATTGTAGTTGACGGGTTGAACGGGTTCGGATAGTTCTGACCGAGTGCATAAGACTCAGGTGAAGTGAGCTGATTACCCAGCCGGTACTTGCATTGACCATGTGAGCACCGGTGATTCGTGTGCTGTCCGTTGTGTCCAGTTAAGTCCGCCGTTAATGGTTTTCCATACGGTTCCCGATGTATTATATGAAAAAGATGCCGAATTGCGAGGTCATATCAGGCAGAATTATATACAACAATGCCTTCCTTGTATATCATTTCTAAAAATCCGCTGAAATCTTTATCCTTTTCTAAAATTATAGGTTCAATTCTTGTGTCTATGCCTCTGCAGATTTCCGATAATTTCGCATAAGTTTCGAAAAAATCATACTTGTTGTTTTTCATTACTAAAGCAATATCAATATCACTGTATAAATGATTTGTCCCGCGTGCAAAAGACCCGAATAAAATGATTTGTTCCGCGTCGATAACGTTTACAGCTTTTATACTGAATTTTCTCGCTATATTTATAGCTTCTTTTTTACCCATTCTATAAATTCTTTTGTATCTGAAAATAATTCCTGCGATTTATTTTTATTCAATGATTTGAATATTTTATCTTTGTAATCCGGATATCGAGCCTTAATATTTAAAGGCATCATAAAATCTAAAAATGACAACTGGTTTCTATCTAAATCTTTTATAATTCCGCTCAATTCCGCAAGCCTTATCAAATTGTGAATATAGGGAGGCAATTCATTCTTAACTTTAGAATAATATGCCTTTAATATTTTTTCTACTGCCTGATGACACATAAAACCTACATACAAATATCTTTTAGTTTCAAGCATTGCTTTGGCGGTAACTAAATCATATTTGGAAATTTCGACCCAATATTTAATTCTATCTGCTTTTGTCATGAGAAATTAATGGAAGACCATATTTAATTATTACATTATTTTCAAGTCTTAATAATAATATTGATATTATGAGAAAACAAGATAAAAGATAAGAAATTTTAAAGCTTATTTTTTTGGGAACTGCTTCTGCTTACAAAGATATGTTTTTAATGATTTTACTTTTTGTAATGAATCAATTTTAACTTTTTAAATATGTATTTTGTGACATTATTGTTTGCATTTGGAAACCTGGAAAAAAAATCTATACGTTATTTGGGTCGCTCAGTTTCTTGCGATGGTTGGTATGAGTATGGTAGTTCCATTCCTGCCTTTTTATATCAGAGACCTTGGAGTTACCGACCAGCGTGAACTGGAAAAATGGAGCGGGTTAATATTTGCCGGACCCTTTGTTCTGTCTTTTTTCCTGACGCCCGTCTGGGGTGCGCTGGGCGATAAATACGGTAAAAAGAAGATGGTTGTGAGGGCAATTATCGGGCTTGCGCTGTCGCAATTCCTTATCGGTATATCGGGAAATGTTTATGAACTTCTGATTTTCCGTTTGGTTCAGGGTGCGGCAAGCGGATTTATTGCCTCATCACTGGCGCTTGTTTCATCCGGCAGTCCGGAAGAAAAATCGGGTTATTCCATCGGACTTCTTCAGACATCAATTTCTTCGGGAACTATACTCGGACCAATGCTTGGCGGATTTTTTTCCGATATGACTTCGCACCGCGCTGTTTTCTTTATCACGGCATCTTTATGTCTTGTAAGCGCGGTATTTACAATCTTTTTTGTTACTGAGCCGGAAAAGCAAATTCATCATAAGAATGTACCGTCTGTCGCCGATAATATAAAGTATTCTTTTTCGAATTTCACATTAAGCCGGGCGCTGATTTCAATTGCAGTTGTACAGATGTCAATAGCGGTTACACAGCCGATATTTGCACTATTTATTGAATCCATGACGGAAAACAAACAATATTTGTCAACTATTGCGGGAAGTCTGTTCGGAATAACGGGTGTGGCAACGGCAATATCATCTCCCTGGTGGGGCAAAAGAAATGATAAGAAAAGCCTGAACAAGAATCTGTTTTTTGCAATGAGCGGAGCATCCGCCGCTTTAATATTACACGTAGTGATTAGCGGTGCAGTGTTTTTATTCCCCGTGAGACTCCTGCTTGGTTTTTGTATAGGAGGAATTATACCGGCATTTTACACTCTGATTAACAAGAATGTATCTCCGGAAAGGAAAAGCGGTGTAATGGGAATTGCTTCAAGCTTTACAATACTTGGAAATATGCTGGGTCCCTTATTTTGTTCTTTATTAACTTACTTTATGGATATCAGATATGTGTTTTTGATTGCGGGTATTATGCTTTTAATAAATACTGCATTTATAAAAATGAAGAAGCTTAATCCCGAAAAAGCCGGTAATATTTAATAAAAATAACTATTTAATATATGGACAGTAGTGACTTGATTTTTTTAATTGAATCGCTCAATTTTGTTTTTAAAATAATTTGATAACTCAGGTACGATTCATTAAAAGTTTGAAGACTAATTCTTCTTTTTTATATATCTTTATAATAGCATCCTGTTTTGTGTGTGCACTGATTATACTTGATGCTAATATTGGTTATTCTCAGTATTCCCGTGATGATTATTATCAGCAAGTACAACGCGATAATCAAACAACAACGACCGGAAAAGATATCGGGGATGCAATATTCGGAAATCCCGACTTCGAGCAGAGAGATAGAATAGAATCGTTTATTACGAGCCCGATAATCAGATTATTTTCCGCATCATTAATATTTTTAACAACTTTGCTTTCTTATTTCAGTTTTCATGAGGATGAGAAAACGTATGCCCTCTTTTTGTTCAGTATCTATTCAGGATTATCTCAGGCGCTGATTTACAACTTCATATATTACTTCTGTTCTGACTCCTTTCCTTTGTATTTTGCTTTTGTATATACTATTTCCGGATTATTAGTTGGTTTATTATCATCGGTATTCATTCTTTCCACCCGTTTTGCATTCAAAACTATTATTTATACATTAGAAGGAGCGTACAATACATTTAAAGAAGTTTTTGAATATTTTTTAATTACGAAATATAATCCCTCTATCTACTCTTTTCGTGACTGGATAATCTGCGTAACAGCTATATTGAGCTTTTCGATTATGGGATACTAACGCTTTTATTGGAAACCCGGAAAAAGAATCTATACGTTATTTGGGTCGCTCAGTTTCTTGCGATGGTTGGTATGAGTATGGTAGTTCCATTCCTGCCTTTTTACATCAGAGACCTTCTTGCCTTATGCTTAGCAGGTTTCCACTACACGGTATTTTCTACTTCTTTAAAGTTTTTAATTCGTTAATTTCTACTAAGTACTATACAATTATATGAAAGAAATCAATAATAGATTCAGATGCTTTTCGAAGAATACATAAATTTTAATTATCAATTTCCAGAGCCTCAATATTTAGGCGCTAAATATACCCATCTATCCTGGATTAATAATTTCATTCCAAAAAATGTTAAAACGGTTTTAGATGCATTTTCCGGTTCTCAATCTGTTGCCTTCCTTTTTAAACAGCTTGGTTTTAAAACAATTACAAATGATTATTTGAATTTTAATAATCAAATTGGGTTAGCTCTAATCGAAAACAATGGCACTAAACTCACAAATGAAGATTTAGATATTCTTTTAAAACCATCTAAACAAAAAGCAGACTTTGAATTAATAGAGAATATTTATACTAATGTGTTCTTTGAAAAATCAGAAGCACAGTTCCTGGACAATTTCAGAGCGAACATTTCATTATTAAATAACACATTCAAGCAAGCACTTGCCTATACTGTTATTAATCGTAGTATGACAAGGAAAATAACAATGGGTCACTTTGGGCACACTCAGGCATTAGTTTATGCAAACGACCCTGAGAGAATTAAACGTAACAGGAGTTTAGTAAGACCTATCAAAGATATTTTTGAAGATATATTGCCGAAATACAATAATGCTGTCTTTGATAATAAACAAGAAAACAAAAGTTTTAATAAAAATATTTTAGATTTAATACCAACAATTCGAAACATAGATTTAGCATATTTTGACCCTCCGTATTGTGATAGTCATGCAGACTACCAAGGATTTTATCATTTATTAGAAACTTACACGGAGTATTGGAAAGATAAAGAGTTTATTAACGGAATAAAAAGATATGAACCGCAACGATATAGTGGTTTTGATAAAAAGAGAGATGTGATTTCATCTTTTGATAAACTCTTTGAATTATCAGACGATATTCCTCATTGGTTAATCAGCTATAACAATCGAAGTTATCCCGGTGTGGAGGAATTTGGAAAAATAATTTCAAAATATAGGGAAGTAAAGATTGAAACAAAAACTTATCATTACGGTAGAGGCGGAAAAGGCAGTGTAGCTGGTAGTCAGGAAATATTATTTGTCTGCACTCCTAAGAAAAAACATTTTATATCGCAAAATAAAGGAAATCATATATCGGATGAAAGATTTTAATTACTGGAAGAAATTACACGAAAACGAGCAATTAGAAGAGTTTAATACTGATAACATCGGATTACTTTGGCTCAAAACAAAATCAATTATTCGCAAAGAACTGATTGCTGAATTTATCGGACGAAATAAACTTCAACTCAAGGAGACAACATCCGGTAAACAATTTACAGAACTTTTTAATATGCTGAGCAAAGACCCCGGGAAATATCACAACATTTTGAATAAATATATTGTTGAAAAATCTAAAAGACAACTTAAAGCATTTAACACAGAAGAATTAGTTTCCGAGCTTTTTAAATTAAGGCATTTTGAATGGGGGGATTACCAAAATGACCTGAATAAGCTTTTAGTAAGCAGATATGTGAAAATTTATAAATCATACAGCAAATTGATTTCAAAATTTGATAAAGAAATTAACCCGCTTGTTAAAGCATATGTTTTAAACAGTTGGTATAATCACTGGTCAAGCATTATGATTGAGCATATTTTCAAATCTCATAAATCAGTTCTTCCGACGGTTGGGCAAATAAAAAGTGTTGATTTTTTTATTAACGATATTCCTTTTGATTTGAAAGTAACCTATCTTCCCTCCGAATACATAAAAGGGAAAAGAGCTGAAAAAGGTTATCCTGTAGAATTAACTTACTTAAAAACAAAAGCAAAAGAAGCCAATATACATTTTAACAAAGATGCAAAACCAGCTGACATTATTTATGAGATAATGGAGAAAATGAAAGCCAAAAATGATATAATTTCTAAAAACGCTCTTCAAAAATTAAAAGTTGAAAAAATTCGAATTCTTAAAGAAGCACAAGCTAAACCAAAACTTTTAGCTAAGTGGCTTTATGAAAATCAAAGTGCTCCTCGTTTCGGCTCTGAAAATAGAATGTTTTTAGTTTTGGTTGACACAAACGACTTTTCCAACTCTTGGAAATTGAAAAGGGATTTAGAATTATTAAGACCAACTATTAATAAATATCTTAATAATTTCAAATATACATTCAACACAAAGAGTGCTCAAAAATTATCGGTAAAATATAATTTCCCAAAAAATACCTCTTATGAATATACTTCTCTTGCGGATGTTCTTTTTGTTGTAAAATAACGGAAGCATTTTATTCCGACAGGCGTGGACAAATTTTGAGGTATTATAATCCTGAGAATACCCGCAAAGATATAAAATAAAAAAACCTTCTATATGGAAAATTATTATCCTGTTCAGATAAAAAGAAATGACGACGGCAGTTTATCGGTAAAATGGAATGACGATAAAATCTCCGAGATACAATTAACTAAGCTCCGGGACGAGTGCCCATGCGTGAACTGTAAGGGTGAATCCGTTAT
>JAPLFI010000457.1 GCA_026390755.1 Ignavibacteriota bacterium | reverse complement strand
ACGGTATCTTTACCTTTATCCTGAAGTTTATACGCTTTAAGTTTGTTAAGCAGTCCTATTCCTCTGCCTTCCTGGCGCATATATAACAAAACTCCGCTGCCGTTTTTTTCAATAATGCGAAGAGATTTATCAAGCTGTTCTCCGCAGTCACACCGCATAGACCCGAACAAATCACCGGTAAGGCATTCTGAATGGACCCTGACAAGTATAGGTTTACTTCCGTCAATTTTTCCTTTTATTAAAGCGAGATGTTCGCTGTTATCCGATAAACTGCGATACATAATAATAGTAAATTTACCGGATTTCATCGGAAGTTTAGTTTCAACGAGTCTTTTAACAAGATTTTCCCGCTTTGAGCGGTAATGAATTAAATCGCGTATAGAAATAAGCCTGAGATTAAATTTCTTTGCAATAACTATAAGTTCAGGCATACGCGCCATTTCGCCGTTTTCTTTCAGAACTTCGCAAAGAACTCCGGCAGGAAAGTGTCCTGCAAGCCGCGCAAGGTCAACCGTTGCCTCTGTATGTCCGGCGCGTTTCAGCACACCGCCTTCTTCAGCCCTGAGAGGAAAAATATGTCCGGGTCTCCCGAATGATTCCGCTGATGATGCGGGGTCAATTAAAGCTTTTATTGTTTTGCTCCTATCAGAAACCGATATACCGGTAGTAGTATCAATCAGGTAATCAACACTTATAGTGAATGCCGTTTCATGCAGAGCAGTATTATCATTCGTCATCATATCTATATCGAGTTCACGGAGTCTCTTTTCCTCCATCGGAACGCAAATAAGTCCCCGCGCGTGTCTGGTAAGGAAATTAACGAGTTCAGGAGATGTTTTCTCGGCAGAGAAAATCATATCGCCTTCATTCTCACGGTCTTCATCATCAACAACGATAATAATCCTGCCCTTTTTAAAATCTCTTACGGCGGATTCAATACTGCTGAAGCGGAAATTTGGATTTCCTTTTTCAGTTATTTTATTCTTCGTGTCTTTTTTCATTTAATACAAATAAAAATGCAAGCGCATACAGACGCCTGCAAATCCTGATTTACATAAAAATTATTTCGCCGGTGTCGTATCAGTGAGTCCGACTATCGAAGCAATACCGGTTTTCTCGATTTTCACTTTTACATTATCGGCAATTTTCAGGAGAACGGATTTATCTTCGACTCCTTCAACAACTCCGTGCATACCTCCGGCAGTAATAACTTTATCGCCTTTTTTAACGCCTTCCAGCAGTTTTGCCCTTTCCTTAGTGCGTTTTTGCTGAGGTCTGAGAATCAGGAAATAAAAAACCACGATAATAAGCAGAAACGGAACGAGAGTAGAAGCAAGAGATTCAAATCCGCCGCCCGGTGCTGCCTGGAGAATGATTCCGATTAAGTGTGTCATTAAATGTATATCCTTCCTTTGTTAAGAATTTGGTTAATAATTTTTTTATTTCAACGTAATTTCGAAGTATATTTTTCAATAAACTCCTTTTTAAACTTTAAGAACCTGTTTTCTTTTATTGCCTCCCTGATATTTTTCATCAGTCTGAGATAAAAACCTGTATTATGTATTGACGCAAGCTGTAAAGCCATAATTTCTTTGGACATAAATAAATGCCTCAAGTAAGATAATGAAAAATTTTCCGAAGTATAAGTCCTGCATTCCTCATCTGCGAGCCGGAAATCATACGCAAACTTCGCATTTCTCATATTAAGTTCGCCATAAGTTGTAAACAATCTTCCGTGCCGGGCATTCCGTGTGGGCATAACACAGTCAAACATATCAACTCCGCGTTCAACGCATTCAAGAATGTCGAGCGGCGTCCCTACACCCATAAGATATCTTGGTTTCTCTGCAGATAAATAATCCGTACAACAATCAACAACCTCATACATCTCATCCGGTTTTTCGCCAACGGCGAGTCCCCCTATAGCATTTCCGTCAAACCCTAATTCATTCAACGATTCGATGCTCTGCTTCCTTAAATCCCTGTATGTGCTTCCCTGATTAATTGAAAACAAAAACTGATGATGACCGTACAGCGGTCCGGAATCAGTAAAAGCGACCATACATTTTTTTTCCCATTCATACGTCCGCTTTACAGACTTTTCAACAACTCCCTTTTCTGACGGATACGGCAGACATTCATCAAGCGGCATCATGATATCGGAACCGATTGCCCGCTGAATCTCCGTGACTATTTCCGGAGTAAAGATATGTTTAGAACCGTCGAGATGAGAAGTGAAAATTACGCCTTCATCCGTAACCTTTTTCAATGAAGCAAGGCTGAACACCTGAAAACCCCCGCTATCAGTCAGCAGACTGTGTTTCCAGTTCATAAAACGGTGATGTCCTCCGGCTTTATTAAGTATTTCCGTTCCGGGTCTTAAATAGAGATGATACGAATTTCCGAGAATAATTTCGCAATTCATTTCTTCAAGTTCCCGGTTTTCGACTGCTTTAACTGTACCCAGCGTACCAACAGGCATAAACACGGGAGTTTCAAACACCGAATGCTCGGTTTTTATCTGACCGTTTCTTGCTTTAACTCCGGGTTCGTTCGTATTACAAAGAACTTTAAAAAAATCTATCTTATTTCTTCCCATACCTGCGATACTGATCTTTTAAAAACTGTTATCCATACGGAATTTTTCGCCCAATCCCAGAAAACTTTAGTATATCCGAATTTTCTGTATCTTCTCGGCGACTCATAAACCATCAGATTCCTGTTATAAACAATCTTCCCGTGTTTCCTTAACCTCTTATATAAATCAAAATCCTCACCTGCAAAAAGTTTATCGTCATATCCGCCTACCTTTAAAAAATAATCCCGTTTTATGATATGACACTCGCCTCTGCCCATACCCATAAAAAACGAGTTGAGCATTTTTACGTAATTGTTGTAGCTAAAGTGAAAAATTTTATCAATGAACTTCTGGTCTCTTTCAAAAACTTTTACCGGACAGGCAACAGCCGCGACTTTTTCATCTTCAAGAGTCTTCAAAGCTTCCGATATAAAACCGGCCGGGTCTTTGACGTATGTATCAGCGTTAAAAAAAATTAGAACATCGCCTTTTGAAACACCGGCTCCCATGTTTCTGCCCCCGGAAATGTTCTGCCTGAGTTTTTCTTTATGAACAACAATCTTATCAACTTTTCCCTTAATGATATCGAGTGTTTTATCTTTACTGCCGCCGTCGCTGATAATGATTTCGATATCGAAACTATCTTTCACACTGCCGTTAAACCTGGCAATAATCTGATCAATAAGTTTCTCTTCATTCAGCGTAGGAATAATCACACTGACTGACTTTAAAGACATATAACTACTTTTTCAGCAGTGCGCCCGGACCCTTTTTGTCAATCGTCTTGATAGCTTCGGTTGACAATCTGAGAGTTACGAACCTTTTTTCTTCTTCGAGCCAGATGCGTTTTTTCTGAAGATTCGGAAGTTGTCTTCTCTTAGTCCGGTTGTTTGCATGGGAAACGTTATTACCCGTTAAGGGTTTTTTACCCGTTACTTGACATATTTTTGACATTATATATTATCTCCTTTTTTTATCCTTTATGCGGTTTATAAGATGATTCATAAACCTTCATAATACGGTCTAAGAATTTGTAACTCCCTTTTTCGGTTTTGACCGACTCGATGAGTCTTACGTGAATAAGCCTTGTTTCTTTTCCCGTTTCCGGGTCAAGAATCATTGATTCATGCTTTTTCGCAAGCTTTGCAGCTTTATCTGCAAATGTTTGTACTTTTGCCATTTGTTATTATTTAATATTTATTTATTTGATTTATAAACTAATCAATCGCCGTCTATCACCGGACTTATGAATAATAAATCTATCCGGCGAGTTCAGCTTCAATTTTTTTATTAACTTCTTTCCTTACAATCTCTTCCGCCCGCTTAATCATATTCTTAACAGCAAGAGGAGTTGATTTCCCGTGTCCGATTATTGACACACCGTTAACGCCGAGCAAAGGTACTCCTCCGTGCCACTGATAATCAAAATCGCCGAGTATATTCTTCATCGTACCGGCGAATATTCCTATCCATATTTTACGTAATAATCCTTTATCAGCATACCTTCTCATTTTCGTTTTCAGAAGGTCATTAACGCTTTCGGCGAACTTAATAATTATATTTCCCGTAAATCCGTCGCAAACGGCAACATCAACATTAGAGTTAAGAATATCATTTCCTTCCACATTGCCGATAAAATTCAACTTCGACGATTCGAGAAGTTTATATGCTTCGAGCGTAACTTCATTACCCTTGGATTTCTCTTCGCCGACACTCAGCAATCCGACACGCGGGTTTTTAATATTGAGAATATAACTCGCATAAATACTTCCCATCACACCGTATTCTTTGAGATGATTAGCCCGGCAATCAACCGTGGCACCAACGTCAAATATTAAAGTGAATCCCTGCTTCGACGGCATTAAAGCGCCTATCGTCGGTCTGCCGACTCCCTTAAGCCTTCCGAGTTTAAGAGTTGAATGTAAAAGAACCGCTCCTGTATTACCGGCGCTTATAAGGGCATCGGCTTTACCGTTTTTCTGAAGATCAAGAGCAACATTCAATGAAGAATCCGGCTTTGATTTATAGACTTCAGCAGGTGCATCATTCATCGAAATAACTTCATTGGCATTT
>JAPLFI010000014.1 GCA_026390755.1 Ignavibacteriota bacterium | reverse complement strand
GGTGCGGACGGCGGACAGGAACCTTATGTGATTGAATATAACTGCCGTTTTGGCGACCCGGAAACTCAGGCAGTACTGCCAATTATAAAATCGGATTTTCTTGAACTTCTTTTGGCTTCAGCCGAAGGAACTATCAATAATTATAAAGCTGTCTTCCGTGACGCGCATTGCTGTTGTGTCGTACTTGCTTCGGGCGGCTATCCGGATAATTTCGGCGTAAATAAAGTAATCTCGGGTATCGAAGAGGCAGAAAAGAATTGTCTCGTCTTTCACTCGGGCACGGGATATTCCACGGATAAATCAGAAATAGTAACAACGGGCGGAAGAGTGTTATCAGTCACCGGCGAAAGCAATGTTTCGATGACAGACGCAGTGAAATCAGCTTATAAATCCGTTGCAGAAATAAAATTCGATTGTATGTATTACAGGAACGATATAGGAGCAAAGTTTTCGGAATTAATATCAGGAAAAAATAATTGAATATATTATTAACAGGAGGAGCGGGATTTATCGGCTCGCATATTGCAGATTTATTTATCAGTGAAGGACATGATGTTATTATCATTGATAACCTTTCCACAGGCAGCACCGGGAATATCAATAAAAAAGCACGGTTTATTGAGTCCGATATCTCAACTGCCGATTTTGAAAAAATTCTCCGTGGTTTAAAGATAGATGTTATTAACCACCATGCTGCGCAGATTGACGTGAGGACTTCGGTTGCCGACCCGATTACAGATTTACGCGCAAATGTGGAAGGTACGGTGAGACTTCTTGAATACGCCGTGAATAATAACGTCAGGAAATTCATGTTCGCCTCCTCAGGCGGAGCTGTTTACGGTGAACAGAAATTGTTTCCCGCCGATGAGAACCACCCCAAAAACCCGCTTTCGCCGTACGGTATATCTAAATTAACAGCCGAAAAATATATTAAATTTTTCAGTATGTATTACGGACTTCCTTACTCCATACTGCGCTACGCTAATGTTTACGGTCCGCGGCAGAGTTTGAAAGGCGAAGCAGGAGTAGTAGCAGTTTTCTGCAAGAAGCTTGTTGAAGGAAAGAAAGCCGTTATAAACGGAGACGGGAAAAATACACGCGACCTTGTTTATGCGGAAGATGTTGCAGTAGCAAACCTGAAAGCCATGAAAAGCGATGCATTCTGCACGGTCAATATTTCAACCGCAGAGGAAACCGATATTAATACGGTGTATGAAAAAATCAGAAATTGTTTCGGTTCTGATGCGAAGGCAGAGCACGGAGCAGGAATAAAAGGCGAACAGAAAAGAAGTATAATTGATAACAGTCTCGCTTTAGAAATAATCGGGTGGAACCCTCTGCATAATTTCGAAAGAGGTATTAAAAAAACCTGCGACTGGTTTAAATGGAACTACAAAAAGAATTAATAGAGAAAATATTATCGGGCGATAAGCGCGCCGTATCGAGGGCAATTACGCTTATCGAAAATAACACTCCCGCAAAGCCGGTTCTTCTTAAACTGCTGTACGCGCATACGGGTAAAGCATACAGAATCGGTATAACAGGTCCGCCCGGAGCGGGAAAATCAACACTTACAGACTGTCTTATAAAACATCTAAATACAGCAGGTTACAAAACCGGCGTGATAGCCGTTGACCCAACAAGCCCATTCACCGGCGGAGCATTACTGGGTGACCGCGTGAGAATGTCGGAATCCGGATTGCTGAAAGATGTTTTTATACGTTCGATGGCGACGCGCGGAAGCCTCGGCGGACTGAGTAAGAACGTGATTGACGCCTGCAACGTGCTTGATGCAGCGGGTAAGGATTTTATACTTATTGAAACTGTGGGTGTGGGACAGTCTGAACTTGATATAGCGCAGACCGCCGATACGACTGTCGTGGTGCTCGTACCCGAAGCGGGCGATTCAATACAGGCAATGAAGGCGGGATTGATGGAAATAGCCGATGTATTCGCTCTGAATAAATCAGACCGCGCGGGCGCGGACGAGATTGCATCGGGAATCAGGAATATGCTCCATCTCAAAAAGGCGGCAGAACATCACCGGAATATTGACGTCATCAAAACAATTGCCTCACGAGATACGGGCGTGAAAGAACTGTTTGCCGAAATACTGGGACATAAATCACATCTGGAAAAAACGGGAATGTTCGACCGTAAACGCAAAGAACATCTGATGAGAGAAATAACGGAAACTGTTAACGGAAACCTGCAGAAGAATTTCTGGGATGACGTGAAAATTCAGCTCCTGAATAATTCAATCGAATCAATCTACGCGAAGACAACCGACCCATATACGTTTGCCGAAGAACTTGTGAAGTCAATTTCGTCGAAAATAAATTGATTTTTTACAGGAAATATCGCCCGGACGGCTTTAAATAAATATTTTTTTTAAGATACGAATACTTGAACTTTTACGGTTAATTATTGTTAAAACTATTGCAGAAAAAACAGTATTTTTTTTTGCTTTCAATTTTTCGAACATTATTCGTAATTTGACTGGTACCGCTAATGGTAAAGAATACTAAAAAAAGTAACGTGAAAGCTGACATACCGGAAAACAACGGAACATTTTGCATTGAATGCGGAACTGATTTGGATCTGTTTTGTTTCACCGTAAAAGCCGGCAACAGGAAAGCTGTCTTAAAAAACCATGAGAAATGTGTCAGGACCGGGAAATTCTCGGGAGAATTCTGCTCGAAAATGTTTATTGCAAGCGATTCTATGCTCGACGAAATCTGGGAGGACAGGAATAGTTTGTAACTCCTTTGTAACCCTATAAAAAGTTTTTCCGCTTTTGCTCATACATCTGTAACTATTCAGTAGTAGATCTGCGCCGGCACCTACGGACAATACGGTTATTTACACTGCAACTATATTCATATAAAATAAAAGGGCTGTCCGAATATCGGACAGCCCTTTTATTATAACCAGTGAACTATTTATAAACTATTTCAAGAGTATGAATCTCTTGATATCGGAGAAAGTTCCCGCTTCGAATTTATAGAAATAAACTCCGCTTGCAAAGTTCGAGCCGTCGAAATCAACCGAATAATATCCCGGATTCTGATGATTATTTACAAGTACTGCCACTTCACTTCCGAGTATATCAAATACTTTCAGCTTTACATTGCCCGCCCTCGGTACAGCGTAATTAATTTTAGTTACGGGATTGAACGGATTAGGATAATTCTGTGATAGAGAGAACTCAGTCGGAATTCCGCTGTTTCCTGTGATACCCGTCGGTCCTGTTACTGAGACACTGCTTTCGTATCTGTAATTATTCTGTTTTGTTATAACTACTTTAACAGTTTGCCCAGGAAGTTGTGTTCCGGATATCGTTACTGCCTGCACCGAACCGGTTCCTGTAGCCGTTCCGAGTATATTTGTATCCTGTGATACGGCTATGAAAGCTCCGGCATCAGCGGTAATGTTAAATGAAACAGCACCCGCAGGAATTACTGAGGCGTGAGTTACAGTAAGGTTTTGAGGAACTTCCGAATAAAGATTAAGGAAGGCATCGCCGAACATGTGGAACAATCTGTAAGTAACGAGTTTATTACTCGTATTATAGGGCCATGAAGACTGCTGAAGGAAATACTTCCCTGACGCCATACCGAATGCGGGTTTCACATCGCGGTTAGGAATTTGCGCTAAACCGTAATCAGGAAGGAAATCAGGCCACATATTATCATACATGCCCCAGCAATATACATCATTAACGAATGAATAAGATACTTCGGCAGGGCAAACCATTCCTAATGCACCCGCGTTCTGTCCGTTATATTTATAACGTGTGAAAACCTCTACGAAACTTCCGTTCGCGGGACATCCCGAAGGATTATGGTAAGCGCCGGTCTGGCAATTAATTGAATACACGAAAGTTAAATCGGTATTTGTCAACTGCGAAATGTTTGAAGTCGTGTAAGCCGGCTCGCCCCATCCCGTGTACATACCATGGTCGCGGTGCTGAAGCAGAAACGCACCGGTATTCATAGCGTTATTAACCATGGTCGCAGTTCCGCCGTTAAACGCTCCGAGCGTATCAGGTGTCAACGGTATGTAATATCTGCCTGCAGGTCCGAAATAACTTACAACAGCCGCTGTATTAGTGGCAGTTGACCAGACTGTGCCGGGAGTACCCGAATATACTTTATTTATTCTGACAGGTAATTTTCCTTGTGACTTTTTAAAGTATCCGCCCAGAACTTCGGAGCAAATCTGGAACCATCTTTCAGTCTGCCATCCGAGAGCAGTAATCGGATGTGAATAGAATTCCGGATTTGTGGGAGGATTGGTTTCATAGCGTAAATTTTTTGTGATTAATGTCTGAAGTTCAGTTGCGTTGTTGGCGATTATTCTCGAGAATACAATTTCAGGCATTTCGTCGTTGTTTACATCAGAATAATAATTATCCGACGCAAAATCGGGATATCCGCTGTCCGGCTGAAGCTTTGCGGGTATAGTCGAATTAGCATTAAAACCGTAATCCGCCAATATACACATAGCCACAGGTTTCACAGTCCAGTTATTATAAACACCTGTTACCCATGTCTTGATGATATCAACGGTATTGCCGCCTATATCGGAGAGTTTGAATATACCTGTTTTTATTCCCTGCTTTGTGCGGAAAGCTTTAAGCGTATCTGCCCAGGCGAGAAAATCCGGACCGTTAGGGGTGATGATAACATATTCATAACCTTCGGCGAGCATAATGTCTTTATACCTTTTTCCGAAATCAATTGCCGGAAGTGATGTGTAATTCAGAATCGCATCGCTCAGCGTAGGCTCCCACCAGATATTTCTGTATGCATCATCGCCGAAATGACCGTTACCGCCTATGAATGATACTTCGACTTTTATATCTTTATAAATTGTCAGTTCTTTTGTTACGGGATTATACTGGAACGGAGTGATACCAACCATTACTACATCAACACCCCGCACCTTCGAAGGAGCTGATACCATCACAGGACTTGCGGGATAATTTTCATTTTTAGAAAATACGTTATCCTTAGGATATTTCAAGGGGGTAGGGTCGGTATCCTTAGGAAGAACCGGGGCGGGGGCTATATTTATATCTTTAATCACCTCCGTTCTTGAAGAAACGATTTTATATGTAACAGAAGAGCCCTGCGGTATGGCAATATAGCGGCCAGTACCGGCAAGGTCCGGTTTGCCCGCGTCATTCGGAAGGAATATACCCGGGATTTTCGCGTCTTTAAGCGTAATGCCGTCAACATCAACATCTTCAAGTTGAAGTTTATCAACGGAGAAATTAATCTCAACGCCGGATGAGATTTGCCGTGTAAGAGTCATACCGGCAGTTCCCCAATTGCCTGTGTATTTTATTTCCTGCGCATTCAGAGCGGCAGTAAATAAAATAAACAGTAAGGCAATTTTAAAGGGAAAAAAGCTAAATGTTTTTTTCATGATAAATTTTTAAATTGGTAAAACGGATTGAATTAATAATATGATATATGCAGCGATTTGCGAATGTATTGATGTTTATTTTATTTCTCAAAACTATCAAAATTTTAATAGCTAAAAACTTTTATCAAGCTAAATTAGTAATAATATTATGTTAATAAAACAAATAAATTCGGTATATCGGAAATATATTTGGATTTTAAAAAATTAAAGTTCCGTCAAATTGAAAATATTAGCAAAGAGTATATATTCATTGCATGCCGAAAGCACAATACAAAAGGGCTGTCCGATATCCGGACAGCCCTTTTATTATAACCTGCGAACTGATTTAATGCACTATTTCACGAGTATGAATCTCTTTACATCCGAGAATACACCCGCTTCGAGTTTATAGAAATAAACTCCGCTTGCAAAGTTCGAGCCGTCGAAATCAACCGAATAATATCCGGGTTTCAGATTATCATTTACGAGTACGGCTACTTCGCGGCCGAGTATATCAAAGACCTTCATCGTTACAATACTCTGCCTTGGTACAGAGTAATTAATCTTCGTTACCGGGTTGAACGGATTCGGATAGTTCTGAGCGAGCGAGAATTCAGTCGGAATTCCGTTATTATTGCCAACAACGCCCAATATCGGCGAGAATGTAAGTCTGATATTCGGTCTTGCAGTATAAGAAGCCGAAGGAGCCGTAATTGCCACGCATCCGCTTGTTGTTGTTAAATCCTGATGCTGATGTTTAAGCTGATTCAGCGAATTAGTCGTACCGTTAATCGTCGTACTCGTCGTAAAGCTGTTATTATCGTAACAGATTTCTATCAGAAGATTATCCGTGCCGTTCCATTGAATCGGTGACGTGAGAACTATATCCTGCCAGCCTGTTCCGGGTATAGCATAACCCGTCGAAGGTGCAAAAACAGTTGTCATACCTGTTGTTTCATAACCGGAAAGCGACGAACCCGCGAAATTCTTCATTTTCACCATAAATCCGTTCATCAACTGGGTTGACGCGTTTGTTACATCAAATCCGATTTTAGTTACATATCCGGGTGCAACTCCCGATGCAAGAATTTCGGATTGAGTATAAAGCATTTGTGTGCGCGCATCATCATAGTAAGTATAGAAAGGATAATCGCATCCCGTCGTTCCAGTACCTATTGAAGCAATGTTTTGTCCGACAACACATCTGACTGTATCAATGTTCGTAATTCCGAGCGCGCCGGTGTAATTAATCATGAAAGTTGCAATGTATCCGGCGGGTGTACTGCTAAGCGAAGTTACGCTGTATTGTTTCCTCGTGGAATCGCCTGCGGCTATATTTCCGAAACTGATATTATTTGTATTAATTGAAACATACGGGTCGGATTCCGAGAGTACGCCCGTTACCGAGTTTACCTGCGATGAACCGATGTTCTTTGCGGTAAGCCTCAGCATAACTGTCTCACCCGGATCCCACCTGCCGTTGTTATTACCGGCAGAATCATTAATTGAGGAAAATCCGTTTTTCAGTTTCGCAGTATGAGAAACTATTGCAAGCGGACTTGTCCATGTATCCGTTCCGCTCGTGGCTGTAACGGTAAAATTAACAGATCTCAAATCGGGAATATTATTTGAAACTGTATATGTAAATGCGTCAATCTTCAGCATCGTCGAGTTCGCGCTGATTGTTCCGTAAACTTCCACAGAATCCGTCATCACGATATACGGATCTGTTGTGGAAACTTTTACGTTTACGTTATTCGCAACGGCTGAACCTACGTTCTTAACACGCAATGCAAGTTTGTTTGTTTCACCGTAATCCATCAGACCGTTTCCGTTTCCGAGCGGGCTCGCATCGTTAATTGCAACTGAATCCTTAATCACGTAAGGACCTGAGGGAGGAATAACGGAAACACTGCTTTCGTATCTGTAAAAATTTTGTTTTGTAACAACAACTTTCAGAATCTGACCGGGAAGCTGTGTACCGGGAATTGAAACGGATTGCGATGAACCTGTTCCGGTAGCCGTTCCGAGTATATTCGTATCCTGTGTGACGGCTATGAATGCTCCGGCGTTTGCCGTAATATCAAAAGCAGATACGCCGGATAATACAACCGCCGCATGTGATACTGTAAGATTTTGCGGGACTTCCGAATAGAGATTCAGGAAGGCATCGCCGAACATGTGGAACAGCCTGTAAGTAACAAGTTTATCACCCGTATTATATGGCCATGACGACTGCTGAAGGAAATATTTTCCTGCTGCCATTCCGAATGCCGGTTTCACATCGCGGTTAGGAATTTGCGTTATTCCGTAATCCGGCAGGAAGTTAGGCCACATATTATCATACATTCCCCAGCAATATGTGTCGTTAACGAATGAATAAGATACTTCGGACGGGCAGACCATACCCAAAGCGCCGGCGTTTACTCCGTTATATTTATAGCGCGTGAAAACTTCCGCAAAACTTCCGTTAGCCGGACATCCGGAAGGATTATGGTATGCGCCGGTCTGACAATTGATTGAATATACAAAAGTTAAATCTGTATTTGTTAATTGCGGAATGTTTGAAGTCGTATAAGCCGGCTCGCCCCAACCCGTGTACATACCGTGGTCGCGGTGCTGTAGAAGGAATGAACCTGTATTCATTGCGTTGTTAACCATAGTCGCAGTTCCGCCGTCCCATCCGCCGAGCACGTCGGGAGTCGTCGGAATATAACCTCTGCCCGTCGGTCCGAAATAACTTACGACGGTTGCTGTGTTTGTAGCTGTTGACCATACTGTACCCGGAGTTCCTGAATATACTTTATTTATTCTGACCGGGGTTTTGCCCTGTGAATATTTGAAGTATCCTCCCAGCACTTCGGAGCAGATCTGGAACCATCTTTCAGTCTGCCATCCGAGAGCAGTAATCGGATGCGAGTAGAAATACGGATTCGTAGGAGGATTGGTCTCATACCGGAAATTCTTTGTTATTAACGTCTGTAGTTCCGCAGCGTTATTTGCGATTATTCTCGAGAAAACAATTTCCGGCATTTCGTCGTTGTTAACATCAGCATAATAATTATCAGATGCGAAATCGGGATATCCGCTGTCCGGCTGAAGTTTCGCGGGAATAGTAGAATTAGCATCAAAGCCGTAATCGGCTAATATACACATAGCCACAGGCTTCACTGCCCAGTTGTTATAAACGCTGGTTACCCACGCTTTTATTATATCAACTGTATTGCCGCCGATGGCAGAGAGTTTGAAGACACCGGTTTTAATTCCCTGCTTCGTGCGGAAAGCTTTTATAGTGTCAGCCCAGGCGAGGAAATCCGCACCGTTAGGGGTGATAATAACATATTCATAACCGTCCGCAAGCATTATGTCCTTATATCTTTTTCCGAAATCAATTGCCGGAAGTGATGTGTAATTAAGAATCGCATCGCTTAGTGTAGGCTCCCACCATATATTTCTGTATGCATCATCGCCGAAATGACCGTTACCGCCGATGAATGAAACTTCGACTTTTATGTCTTTATAAACTGTCAGTTCTTTTGTAACGGGATTATATTGGAACGGTGTAATACCAACCATTACAACGTCAACTCCGCGAACTTTCGAAGGAGCTGATACTATCACCGGACTTGCGGGATAATTTTCATTCTTGGAAAATACGTTATCCTTAGGATATTTCAGCGGAGAAGGGTCTGAATCCTTAGGAATAACAGGAGCCGGGGCTATATTGATATTTTTAATCACTTCCGACCTCGAAGAAACGATTCTGTATGTAACCGTCGCGCCCTGCGGTATGGCAATATAGCGGCCAGTGCCGGCAAGATCCGGTTTGCCCGCGTCATTCGGAAGAAATATACCCGGGATTTTCGCGGCTTTCAGTGTAATGCCGTCAACATTAACATCTTCAAGGTTAAGTGCAGGGACGGAGAAATTAATCTCAACGCCCGATGAGATTTGCCGTGTAAGTGTCATACCGGCAGTTCCCCAATTGCCCGTGTATTTTATTTCCTGCGCATTCAGAGCGGCAGTAAATAAAATAAACAGTAAGGCAATTTTAAAAGATAAAAAACGTAACATTTTTTTATTATTTAATTTTGAACTAAAAAAGTGAATTGAATTGATTATACGGAGTAAGCAGCAACTTGCGTGAGTATTTAAGTTAGTTTTATTCCTCAAAACTATCAAAATTTTAATAGCTAAAAACTTTTATCAGTCTAATTTAATAATATTATTATGTTAATAAAACAAATAAATTCAGTATATACGAAATAAATTTTAAATTTTAAAAAATAAAAGTTCCGTCTATATTGATTGCACAGATTGCCGGATTATTGTTTTAACGGAATGCTGAAGCAGAAACTGCTTCCTTTGTCCTCTTCACTTTCAGCCCATATTTTCCCGCCGTTCAATTCCGTCATTTCCCTGCAAAGCTGCAATCCTAAACCTGTTCCTTTTTCATTCATTGTTCCGGGTTTCGAATTATGATTATCAATCTGAAACAGTTTTTCCAAATCATCTTTATTTATTCCTATGCCGTTATCCGTTACACGGACAATTGCTAAACCGTTCTCCGAAGTACTGCTTATACTTATTTCGCCGTTTTCATGAGTAAATTTAACCGCATTTGATATCAGATTCTGCAATATGGAATGAAGCATATTTTTATCAGATACTACGATAACATTTTTATCCGTTTCATTTTGAATGCTGATTTTTTTCCTGATCGAATTTGCAGTTAATAAATGCATTACAGCATTAATCTCTGAATTAAGGTATAGTTCCCTGGAATGTATCTTTAATCTTCCTGTCTGAAGTCTTGACCATTGAAGCAAATTCTCGAGCAAAGTATATGCATTTTTTGATGCTGTTCTGATTTGCCCGATATATTCTATAATGCTTTAATTGGAATTGGACTTTTCTTGATTTAAAATAAGGATAATTTTAACTCAAGAAAGGGGTACAAAAATGTCAAACAGAACAAGATTTACAGCGGAACAAAAGGTTCAAATTATTCGGGAATTTCTTGAAAACAAAGTCAGCGTCAGTCAGCTGAGCGAGCAATATGGTCTTAACCCGAATGTAATATACAAATGGAAAAATGATTTATTCGAGGGAGCCCTCAAGACATTTTCCGGCGAGCATAGCAACAAAATCAATAAAGACTCGATAAAAATCAAGCAGCTTGAAGCAAAGCTCAGGGATCGGGACAGCTTAATCACGGAAATCGTAACAGAGAACATCTCGATAAAAAAAAACTTCGGTGGTCTCCGTTAAAAGGGAAATGGGTAGATTTGGATACCAGAGATGAAATAATCAAGCTTACAGATAAATTAGCAGAAACTGAGATATTTACCTTGAAAGAAGTATTAAAACTAATCGGAATAAGCCGGAATAAATACTATGAGTGGCAGGGGCGCACGGGAAAACCAAACCGTCATAACGCCAATGTTCCGAAAAGAAACTGGACACTTCCGGAAGAAAAACAGGCGGTAATAAACTATGTCAAAGAAAATTATCCGTTGAATTCGATGTTTCTAAAATACGGATACCGCAGAATAACGTTTGAAATGCTGGATAAGAATGTAGTAGCGTTAAGACCGTCGGCAGTGTATGGAATACTCAAGTTTGCAGAATTACTTAACCGCTATAATACAAAGCTGAAATCGAGCAAGGGCAAGGGTTTCCACCAGCCGGGCAGACCTCACAGGGACTGGCATACCGACATAAAATATGTTAATTTTCTGGGAACATTTTTATTTTTAATAACGGTACTGGATGGATATTCAAGATACATACTTCATCACGAATTAAGATTCAATATGACGGAATATGATGTTGAATTAACCATTCAGAAGGCGAGGGAAAAATATCCCTTATCAAATCCCAGATTAATCTCGGATAACGGGTCGCAATATACATCTAAGGATTTTGCAAAGTATTTAAAAGAAGTCGGGCTTCAACATATCAAAACCTCTGTTGCTTATCCTCAAAGCAACGGAAAAATGGAAAGGTTTTACAGAACTATAGGAGAAGAGTGCTTAAGAACCAGGAGCATGGTTAGTATTGAAGATGCCAGGGAGACTGTAGCTGAGTTCATAGAGTATTACAACAAAGAAAGACTTCACAGTTCATTGAATTATCTCACACCGGAGGATTATCTGATGGGCAGAGTTGACGAGAAGCTCAAGGTCCGTGAAGAGAAGGTAAAGAAAGCAATTGAAGTACGGAAGCAATATTGGGAAGAAAACAAGAAAGCAGTTTAGTCATGAAATCAGTTAAGAAATCGGAAACCAATGTGTTCAATAAATTCAAAATGAGAAGGTAAAGAAAGCAATTGAAGTACGGAAGCAATATTGGGAAGAAAACAAGAAAGCAGTTTAGTCATGAAATCAGTTAAGAAATCGGAAACCAATGTGTTCAATAAATTCAAAATGTCTTTTTTCGTGGTTTTGAATTTTTTGAACACGCATTGAAAAGTAAAATTAAAAAATTAAATCAAAAAATCATCCTTATTTAAAAAGTCGATTTGTCCGATTTGCCTTGAAGCATTACAATAATCGCTTCTTTGTGCAAAAGAGAGCATCTCGATTTTGGGACGGTTTAAATACAGATAATTATTGTTTAATCCTGCTTTCGGTATATAGTACGCGGTTACTGCACTTTGATAACTGCTTATATTTTCAAATAATTTGTCGTTTGATGTTACACCCTGTGGAAATTTATGCTGATTGTAACCTGATATTGTCGTATCTATATTTCCCAGGTATTTATGCCATATATTAAAGCCGAGATTTTCCATAATACTATCCTCGGCGCATCCTATAGAATAGGCGCCTATCAGGAATGAATCAGGATTCGGATTTCCTGTCGAGGTAATACTGTTTCGTTTATATTCTTCACCCGTTAATTCTTTTAAAGATAAAGTAACAAGTATTATTATTGAGATTATGCTTATGTAAGGAATTATTTTTTTCATAACATAAAATTTTAAATTAAAAAATAGCGTGTGTTTACACTAAGTATGATAAGCCCCTCCTGAACTTAGTCAGTATGTAATAAGAATTATTACTTCAGCAGGAGCATTGTACGGGAGAAGACTTTTTGTATCTCTCCGTTTGAAGAACTTTTTGAGTTGGTTTGAAGTGTGTAGATATAAACGCCGCTTGCAAGTCCTTTGGCGTCGAATCTGTATTCGTAAATGCCGGCTCTATGCCTCTCGTTTGTCACAAGTTCACGTATCAGTCTGCCTGTGATGTCATGTACACGCAGTGTTACATCGCTTTCCTGCTTGAGTCCGAACTTTATTGTAGTCGAAGGGTTAAACGGATTCGGATAATTTTGCTCAAGCGTAAAATCGGATGGTGTTTCTGTGGAAATATTTTTTATACCTGTATAGATTGTAATATCACCGCCGGTTGTCGAATGAATTCCTTTAAAATCGTAATCGGTATATGTCCAGACATTATTGTTTATTGCATATATTTTTGCGAACCGGACAATTCCAAAACTTGTATCCGGCAGTTGGTAACCCCAGTTTAAGCCTCGGTTGGTTGTCTTATATAATAATCCTCTGTGAACCCATGCATTGTACTCAACAAGGCTATAAACAGCATAAATTGTATCTTTATTAACTACAGCAAAATCTATGACATCTTTATTTGTATAATAACCTATGACATCAGGTAATGTAACGACTATCCAGTTTAATCCGCCGTTAGTTGTTCTGTAAAGTCCCTGTAATGCTTTAAATCCGTTAAGACTATCAGTAAAATGCATTTTTGTAAAAGTACCGCTCCCCTGAAACCAGTTGAGTCCGGCATTTGTCGTTTTGTAACCCAGCATATTAGCAAATCCAATCCTGCTGTTGTAGAAATAAATATTGAGTGGATAAGAGTTTGCCGGTATGCC
>JAPLFI010000155.1 GCA_026390755.1 Ignavibacteriota bacterium | reverse complement strand
TAAAATAAAAATCACCTCTAACACCGAAGATAATCAGTCTGCTGAAGGACTATATCTAAAAACAACTTTTCTTACCAAAAGAATTTAACAGTATCCAAATTAATATTTTATTCAACTATATTTGGATATTTTCTAAGAATTCAGTGATAGCTTTTTATCAGTTTTCAAAAAACGATATTTTTATATTTGAGACTTGATTTTAATAATTGAATCGCTCAATTTAGGTATTAATTGAATATAAACGGATTTTAAACTATGAATACCTTACCTAATGTACTTATCGTTGACGACACCGATATAAATTTAAATTATCTTGAAGAGATTCTCAGGAATGTTAAAGTCAATATTATTAAAGCCCGGTCGGGGGCGGATGCTCTCGAAAAAATTAAGGGGCGTAAAATTCTGCTTGCAATACTCGATGTATTTATGCCCGATATGAACGGTTACGAATTAGCCGAGAAGATAAATGAAAACAAAAACAAAGACGAAGAAGAAGTGCCTGTAATTTTTCTTACTGCTTTACCCCCGACTCCTGAACGAATTATCAAAGGATATAAATGCGGAGCGGTGGATTATTTATTTAAACCTGTTGAATCTAATTTGCTGCTGAGTAAAATCAAAGTGTTTCTGAAACTATTCAGTCAGAAAGAGGAACTTATTGAAAATCACAGACAAATACTCGCGAGCGAAACACGCTTAAACAAAACTCAGGAAATTTCACATATCGGCAGTTGGGAACTGGACATTGCATCGGGAATCCTTACCTGGTCTGACGAGGTCTATCACATTTATGGATTGCCCGCTCAGGAATTCGTCGTTACATACGAGGCTTTTATTGAGTTCGTACATCCGGAAGATCGCACCGCTGTGGATAATGCATACACATATTCAATTAAGGATGATAAAGACAGTAATGAAATTGAACACAGGATTTTCCGCAGGCATTCCTCTGAAATCAGATATCTGCACGAAAAATGTGAATATTTAAGAGATACTACCGGTAAAATAATACGTCTGATCGGAATGGTGCAGGACATCACCGACCGCAAGCTTGCAGAAATCGCTCTGCGGAACAGCCAGGAATTATTCAAATCTGTGGTACACAATAATACGGATCTTAATATTTTAACGGATAAAGACGGCGTGGTTACGTACATAAGTCCTCAGTGCGAAAGCGTACTCGGATATCCGGAGGAAAAATTTATCGGTAAAATATTTCCTGACATCATTCATCAGGACGACGTAATCGCATGCCGGCAGACATGGGAACGGGTTATGTATCAGAGGAAAGAACTGCGCGAATTTGAATACAGAATTATTGATAATCAAGGTGACGTGCAATGGATATCTCATTCGGCAAATTTGTTAACAATTAATGACAGGATTCTGGGAATTCAGAGCACGATACGCAACATCACTGAAAATAAACGTATAGTTGATGCTTTAATACAATCCGAAGAGATTCACAGAACACTTTTAAAAGCTTCACCGGACGGCATTATTGTTCTGAATATGAGAGGAATTATTACCGATATTTCGGATATTACTCTCGAGTTGTTTGCAACGGGCGATAAAAAAGATTTAATAGGAAAACATTTTTTGAATTTAATACCTCCCGATTCGGCAAATAAAATGAAAGATATTATTGACAAGACAATATCGGATGGTCTTGTTCAGAATATCGAGATTCTGCTTGCAACAAAGAAACTGTCGAAAATTGAGTGCGAAATCAGCACGACGTTAATACAGGATAAGAAAGGACTGCCGGTGTCATTCATGATTACAATTCGGGATATTACTAACAGAAAAAAGCTCGAGAAACAACAATTGCATACGGAAAGCATGGCTATGCTGGGAGAAATGTCAACCGGTATTGCGCATGAAATCAACCAGCCGTTAAATACCATCTCTTTAATTATGGATAATGTTTCATACGAAGTCTCGAAAAATAAAGATATAAACAAAGATTACATTCTAAAAAAAACGGATAAAATTTTTGAAAACATTATTCGTATTAAGAACATAATTGACCACATCAGATCTTTTTCACGAAGCCATGACGATTACATATTAACTAATTTCAATATAAATTCAAGTATTGCAAACGCTGTTTCCATGATGACGGAAGAATTCAAAGAACTTGAAATCGGACTGGATTTGTACCTCGAAGAAAATATGCCGCAAATTGTCGGCAACACATACAAATTTGAGCAGGTTATCATTAATCTGCTGAGGAACGCTAAAGATGCCCTGCTTGAAAAGAAAGAAACACAGAAAGATTTTCTTAATATGCAGGTTGAAATAAGGTCATATCAGGAAAACCAGTCCCTTATAGTCGAGGTACGGGATAACGGAATTGGTATTAGCGAAAAAGACATAGATCAGATAATGCTTCCTTTTTATACAACCAAGGACTCGGGTAAGGGAACCGGACTGGGTCTATCAATTTCTTACCAGATAATCAATGATATGAAGGGAACCATAGATATATCAAGCGATGAAATGAAAGGAACGTTAATTAAAATAATTTTTTGGAAGTTAAATATTTCACTTCAATGACAAAGAAAGAAAAGATAGTAATCCTGATTCTCGATGATGAAAAGCAGTTCACGGAAGAGTTGCATGAATTTTTTCAGAATTCAGGATATAATTCATTCGAGACAAACAATGCTCCGGATGCGAGGAAAATTCTGAACGAGCATGAAATTGACCTTCTGATTCTTGATGTGCGGATGCCGGGTGTGAACGGTCTGGATATTTTAGAAGAAGTGAAAAGCCGGTACCCTGCTATGGAGATTATCGTCGTTTCGGCGCACGGTGATATGGATACGGTGATAAAAGCTATGAGGCTTGGAGCATTCGATTATCTGCGTAAACCTTTCAGGCATATAGACATTCAGATAGCAATCGAGCGAACGCAGAAATATCTCCAGATGCAGTGCAGACTGAAACAAATGGAGGAAAAGAATTCATTGATTTCCAAAAACCTTGAAGAAAAAATCAAAAGACATTTTATCGGTATCAGCCCTCTGATTCTCGAAGTATTCGAATCTGCCGTCACCGCTTCGAAATATCCCGATGCCAACGTTCTGATTACGGGAGAAAGCGGAACCGGAAAAGAAAACATAGCGAGAATTATACACTATTCCAGCAAAAGAAAAGACCACGTATTTTGCGCCGTGAATAGCAGTTCTATAACCGATTCTTTGTTAGAAAGTGAATTTTTCGGACATAAAAAGGGGTCGTTTACGGGCGCAATCGAAAATAAAATGGGTTTTTTTGAAGTTTGTAACGACGGCACATTGTTTCTTGACGAAATCGCCGATATGCCCCTGAATCTTCAGGCGAAAATTCTGCGGGCTATCGAAGAAAAAGTTGTTACAAGAGTCGGTGAAACAAACCAGATTCACACTGACTTCAGGATAGTATCGGCAACAAATTACGATATCGAAAAAATGGTTGACAAGAGAATATTCAGACTTGACCTGCTTCACAGGCTTAATACACTGCACATTCACATTCCTCCGTTAAGGGAGAGACCGGAAGACATCAAACCGCTTGTGAATCATTATGTCGAAGTTTATGCGATGAAATTTAATAAACCCAATATACGGATTGATAAGGAAGTTATTGAATGCTTAGAAACCTATCAGTTCCCGGGTAACGTCAGAGAGCTGAAAAATATGGTTGAAAGAGCTGTAATACTTTGCAAAGGCAATACACTCGGAATAAATAACTTCCCTGTGAAGCCTAAAAGAATATCTTCTCCGGAGCAAAAAACTGATTTAAATGATCTGAGAATACTTGAAATGGATTTGATCAGAAAAACGTTAATTGAATGTGATTTCAATCAAAAAGCGGCGGCGGAAGTTCTCGGAATCACACGTGATGCTCTCATACGAAAAATGAAAAAACATAATATCTCTATCAAAAAATAAGTAATAAGTGTTAAGTGTTAAGAACAGTAGTTTTTTATAATTGTAATAAAAACAAGGTCGCAGCAAAAATGATAAAAAAAACTTTACTTTTTTTTAAGCTGTTTTTCGTGTTGACTATACTGCCGGTTTGCCTTTTAGATGCACAACAGACTTCGGATATAAACGTGTCACAGTTCAGCGTGAATAATTGGCAGATAGAACAGGGATTACCCGTGAACTCTATTTTGTCTATAGCCCAAACGGCTGACGGGTGGATGTATTTCGGCACAGAAGAAGGATTAGTGAGATTTGACGGGAAAGTTTTTTTTCTGATGAATAAGTCAGTCATTCAGGATTTGAATGTCAATTTTATAAATACACTTTCCGGAGCGCACGATACCAGCCTTTGGATTGGTACGGACGGAGACGGTTTAATCCGTTATAAAAACAATACATTTATCAAGTATAATAATTCTAATGGATTGTCGAATAACTATGTAAGCGCTTTATGCGAGGATTCGGCAGGGGGTCTTTGGATTGGTACGACGGGCGGCGGAATGAACTATCTGAAAAACGGAACGATCACCGTACTGGATACATCAAACGGACTTACTAGTAATTTTATTCGTTCAATTGTTATTGATGCCAATGGCAGTATATATGCAGGAACAAAAAGCGGACTTTCCGTTATTGAAAACGGCAATGTGAAAAACTATACCGTCAAAGACGGACTTTCAGGCGATTTTATAGAATCTCTTGCACTCGATAATGACCAGACACTGTGGATTGGCACTAAGAGCGGCGGGCTCACTGCGCTTCAAAAAGGCAGGTTTGAAGTTTATAATATGAGCGGCGGACTCACTAATAATGCTGTCATGGCGCTCCATTTCGATTCAAAAGGGATATTGTGGATTGGTACAAACGGCGGCGGAATTACGCGAATGCTGGGAGGAAAATTCTATCCATTTACTACCAAGGACGGTCTTTCCAGTGACCTTATCGTTACACTGCTCGAGGATAAAGAGGGCAATATCTGGGCCGGCACATCAGGATCCGGCATTGATATGATTAAAAAGAAAACCATACAAACACTTTCAGTCAAAGATGGTTTATCGGGAGATGTCATACTGCCGATATTTGAAGATCGTTCAGGTGTTCTATGGCTGGGTTCTGCAGGAAAAGGACTCAACAGATATGAAAACGGAAGAGTTCAGACGTACTCGTCAAAGGACGGACTTCCTGACCCTCTCATACTGACAATTTGCGAAGATTTGGAAGATAACATATGGATAGGTACTGCAGGCGGCGGTCTTACAGGCTTTAAAAACGGAAAATTTCAAACATATACAAACAAAAACGGATTATCAGGCGAAGTCGTAACGGCTGTATATTGCGATAAATCGGGAAACCTCTGGGCAGGAACTAACGAAGGCGGTCTCAATTGTTTTAAAGAGGGTAAATTTACGGCGCTCACAACAAAAGAAGGTCTCTCCCATGATAATATAACATGTATTCTTGAGGATAGTAAAGGAAGTTTATGGGTGGGAACAAACGGAGGCGGACTGAATGTGATAAAGGACAACAAAATCACAATAATAAATCGTAAGAGCGGATTATCCGATGATTATGTGTTGTCTATGTATGAAGATAAACAGGGAAATTTGTGGGCGGGAACTGCGTCGAATGGTTTAAACCTGATCAGAGACGGAAAAATCAATCAATTCACTATTAAAGATGGACTGCCGCATGAAGCTGTCCTGCAAATTCTTGAAGATGATTTCGGAAATTTCTGGATAAGCTGTAATAAAGGAATTTATCAAATCAAAAAACAGGACTTGCTTGATTTTGCAGATTCAAAACTAAACTCGTTATCAACTGCTTCTTACGGAAAATCGGACGGCATGAAAACTACGGAATGCAACGGAGGTGTTTTTCCGGCAGGCTGTCGTACACGTGATGGTAAACTCATGTTCCCTACCGTTAAAGGTGTGTCCATCATCGATCCCAATACAGTAAAAACGGTTTCTTCGTATTTCTCTCCGGTTATAATGGAAGAATTTCTTGTTAACGGTCAGATTGTCAAAACAAGTTCAAATCTGTCAATTCCGTCCGATGCCAACCGACTTGAATTCAGGTATGCGGCGCTGAATTATTCTAATCCCGGGAAAATCAAATATCGCTGTATGCTTATAGGCTATGACAAAGACTGGATCGAATACGATACACGCAGAAACGCATATTATACAAACATTCACAGCGGCGATTATGTTTTCATGGTTATGGCAACAAATGAAAGCGGTCAGTGGGATAAACAGTCATACAGTGAATTGAAATTCAACCTTGAACCGCCGTTTTACCGGACTTTAACATTTTATCTGATCGTATTTACCTTTTTATTAACTCTGTTATTTTTTGTTATTTATTACATCATCGGGCGATATCAGCGCAGAAGGCTTAAAGCGCTTGTAGATGAACAGACAAAGGAATTACAACAGAAAATGATTGCTCAAAAACAGTCACAGGAAGAATTGCAGACTATCAACAAAGAATTACTATCCGCAACAAATCAAGCCCAGGAAAGCGATAAACTTAAAACTGCTTTTATGAATAACATCTCTCATGAAATCCGCACTCCGCTCAATGGTATTCTCGGTTTTGCTCAGCTTATATCTGACCCTGATACTTCAAACGAAAAAAGAGAGAAATACTTTGAAGTAATGAATAAAAGCGGTTTCCGTTTGATAAATACAATAACAGACATTATGGATATTTCACTGATTGTCTCCGGCGGAATGGAAGTTAATAAAAAAACATTTGATATTAATCAACTTTTAGAGGAAATTTATCAGAGCTGGGTGAATCAATGCGCAGATAAAAACATATCTTTATACTTGCAGATACCTTCCGGGAAGAACTTTTTCCCGGCTCAAAATAGTTCTTCTGATACGGCTAAACTTCAACTATATACCGATACCGAACTGCTTACGAAAACGCTGTTTCATTTGTTGGATAACGCAGTGAAATTTACAGAAGAGGGTGAAATTACTTTCGGCTATACAGATAATGACAATTTATTGAGGTTTTTTGTAAAGGATACTGGAGTTGGTATCAGCAGTGAAGCTCATCTCCGTATTTTTGAGAATTTCATGCAGGAGAATATATTAATGACCAGAGGTTACGAAGGAAGCGGCTTGGGATTATCAATCGCCAAAGGAATTGTTGAATTGTTGGGCGGTGAAATTGATTTTGAATCTGTTAAAGGACAAGGATCAACATTTTTCTTTACGCTTCCGTTTAATGTCTCCGCTCTTCCGTCAGACATCACTCCGCCGCGAGGCGTGACTCTGAAACCTGTAATTCTCGTAGCAGAAGATGATGAAACAAGTTATCAGCTGATTGAAGCGCTTTTAAAGAACTCTTCGGTTAGTCTCTTACACGCTTATACGGGCGAAACAGCAGTACAGTTCGTCCGCGAACACGATGAAATATCATTAGTGTTAATGGACATACGAATGCCTGTTATGAACGGACTGGAAGCCGCAAAACTGATAAAATCTTACAGGAAAGACCTTCCGATAATTGCCGTAACAGCTCATGCTGAAACCGGAGCCGAACACAGAGCACTAACAGCAGGATGTGATGATTATATTGCGAAACCTTTCGATAGAGAATTGTTGATTAAAAAACTGCAGAACTTTTTGGGAAATACATAATCCTGTAAAAGTTCTGCTAAAAGCATAAAAAACATAAAACCGCACACGTGTGCGGTTTTATCGCACAAATAATCTGAAAAACCAAAATAATTTAAAGTCCACTCGCTTACCAAATCTCCAATAATCATTAATAAACTACGTTTTTACACATATTTAACCAATCAGATTGAATTATTTACAAATATCCATTTTTTTGGCACAATATTTGCTACTATATTGATGAAGAGGAAACCGTCCCTCAGAGTACGGGATTTATTTTTAAAAAATATAGGAGATAAAAAAAATGGCAGTCGAAAAAACCATTGGTTCATCAAGCCTCGTAGAAGTGATTGACCGTATCCTTGACAAAGGTGTCGTAGTTGATGCCTGGGTACGTATTTCATTAGTAGGTATTGAATTACTTGCGATTGAAGCAAGAGTAGTTGTTGCATCTGTAGAAACATATCTGAAGTATGCAGAAGCAATAGGATTGACAGCAAAAGCCGCTTAATTGCTTTTTGGCAATTAAGACTTTTGAATCTTAAGTTATTCTTGCTAAATCATCCTTCCGGAACTTTTCCGGATTAATATCCCGGCGAGTAACCCACGCAAGCATGATCTGCCAAGAATCACTTTATTTCTTAAAATAATAAACACAACAGGACATGAACAATACCGACACAGAAAATATAGATAGTTTTTTCGAAGATATAATAACTTCCTACGAAACAAGGATACAAAAAATTCAAACCGCTTTTCAATCATCAGAATATATTACGGAATCGTACCATTCGCTTTTTGATAATGTACATAATACATTGATTGATCTGAAGAAGGAAAGAGATATCTTGAATTTAAAGCTCTGTGAAAGCCTTGCAAAGAATGGTTCACTGCGTAAAAAGGACTATAATACAATGATGTCAAGCATTCTCATCTCACTCAACGAGAAGGAAAAGGAAGCGGAAGACCAATTTTTAACATTTATCGAAGCTCAGAAAGAAATTGCTCAATCGTTAAAAACCGGACTGCTTGGTATTAAAGATTTAGCCTCTCAGGATTCCGATCAAAAAATTACGATTTTTAAAGAACAACTTTCTCAGATTTCCGAACTGCAGGAAATGAGAAAACAAATGGTAATAAAAACGTTCACTGATTTTCAGAATATTCACAGCAGAATCATGGAGTGCCTGAAAGATTTGCTTGAAAAAGGCGATCACGTTCTTGCAAAGGATATAAAAAATGTTAAAAATCAACTACTTAAAGAAATAAATTAGTTCAAAAAAAAATAAATCTTAATTTAAAAAAAAGGAGATTAAAAATGAAATTAGCATCAGAAATGAAGAATTTGAGTGAAGATATAGTTGCTTCGTTCAAACAGCGGATTAAAGAAAACGAAGAACTTGTGATAGAAGTTCAGAAAACACTTGACGGATTCAGGAAAGACCACCAGGAAATGGCAAACGTTTTGAAATCAAACGCCGCGGCTTTAAAGGGAAAACTCAGCAGTGACGAAAAAAACCGGATGAGTAACTATAACGAGTTAATAACGAATATGCAGAATGAAATCAGTAAAATGCTCAGTGACTTTACGGGCGACAGAAAACAAATGGCTGATGAATTAAATAAATTCTTTGCGAAAAACCGGGCTGACAGGACACAGGATGAAAAAGACAGACTTACGGAATTTAATGTACTTATGAAAAGCATAACCGATGAAGTTACGGAAATTTTCAAATATACAAATGATTTGCTTGCGAAGTTCGATAAAGAACACAAGGAAATGTCGGACGAACTCAGAAAAGATATTGCGAACGGCGATGCAAAAAGACTCAAAGAATATAATGAGATGATGAAAGGAATACAAAACGAAGTAAAAAATCTCAAGAAAGCCATTGCCGCAATGATCGGTGATTTCGCTCAGGACAGAGGTCAGGCAGCAGCATCATGGAAAAAGATGTCGGATATCATTGCCCAGTTACGGAAAAAAGGAGCCCAGGCGCCTGCAAAAAAAAATCCCGAGAGTGAAATAAAAAAGGCAGAAGTTAAGAAAGATATTCCGGCAGTAGAAGAGCAAACGGAAAAAAAAAAGATAATACCGGAACCCGTAATCGAATTGTCACTTGAAGAAAAAGTAGAAAACTACATTAACAGTCATCCGGACGGAGTAAGGATTGTTGATATGGAAGAACCGTTCGGAGAAACACGTATGAAGCTCGGATATGTCGCAAAAAAATTACTCGATGAAGGAAAAGTTCAGAAACAGGATAACCTTTACTACCCGAAAATTAAACGCGATAAGAAATTCAATAAATAATCGAAAAGAAACATAATTTTCACAGAAGATCATTACGACACCGTTATCCCGGCAGGACCGGGATAACGCGCGGGGTGGATTCCGAATTAAAACATAGAAGATAATGGCAAAATATATCAGATGCGCGTATTGTAACGGAACGGGAAAAGATCCCTACTCATTACTCTCGACAAAATCCGGCTGTCTGGTCTGCGAAGGAACGGGAGAGAATGAAGTAAAAGAGCCGGCTATAAAATGTATCTATTGTTCGGGTACGGGAAAAAACCCGCTTGGAGCCAGAATCCATTGTATAGTTTGTATGGGGCATGGCAGTAATTACTGCGAGAGTAATACAAAATGCCTCCGCTGCAAGGGATCGGGTAAATCAAGCGATGGTTTGCCGTGTACTCTTTGCGGAGGAATAGGCTTTTGGAAATAAAAAATCAGCGGAGTAAAATGAGCAATGCATCGGATAAAACAGGAAAAAATATACTGAAAAAGCAGGAAGCAATAAAGAGTTCTCTTACCAGACATAAAGCTCGAAAAGAAGATTTTTTAAAAACAAAGGAGCAGATAATAAAAGATATTGAATCAGCAAAAAATATCTGGAAAGAAACAAAGAAACTGACAAACAAAACGGAATTTGAATAAATCTAAAATCCATTAACGAAATACAATGAAAAATACATCTAACAACGAAACGAACATCGTACTCGCACCCAGGGCAATGTCCAATTTTGTTGAAACCCCGTATATTAAAGATATTACAAGCAGAGCGCTTACATATATACATGCCGGATTTCCGGTGCATTTCAGAGGTCCCTCAGGGACCGGAAAAACAACCGTTGCCATGCACCTGGCAAGTAAAATCGGCAGGCAGGTCGTCATCATTCACGGAGATGCAGAATATAAAACTTCCGATCTCGTCGGCAGTGAACAGGGTTACAGATTCAGAAAACTTGACGACCGGTTTATACATTCTGTTCATAAACTTGAGGAAGATATGGAAAAGAAATGGGTGAATAATCGTCTGACGATTGCCGTTAAAAACGGGTTTACACTTATTTATGACGAGTTTACACGCTCACGACCGGAAGCTAATAACATACTGCTTCCTATTCTGCAGGAGAGAATGTTCAGCACGTCGGCAGGACATGAAGAGGATTATTATATGAAAGTTCACCCTAATTTCTGCGCTATATTCACTTCGAATCCTGAAGAGTATGCAGGCGTTAACAGAACACAGGACGCACTTCGCGACAGGATGGTAACTTTAGACCTCGATCATTTTGACTATGAAACCGAACTGCAGATTACCAAGGCGAAATCAGACCTTCCGCTTAAAGAAGCCGAAATAATTGTCAATATCGTAAGAGGCCTGCGTGAATCCGGGAAAACCGAGTTCGCCCCAACAATACGCGGATCCATAATGATTGCAAAAACAATGACGGCTCTGAAAACAACACCTTCAAAATCAAACGGAATGTTTAAAACGATATGCAGGGATATTCTCACTTCGGAAACCAGCAGGGTTGGCTCAAAAACCAATCAGGACAGGGTGAAGAAAATTCTTGATGAACTTATTGAAAATTTTTCGTGAATTGTTTAAACACAAAATTTATTTACTTAAATAAAGGAGTATCAAATGCCTGCTGTTAATATAATAAAAGGAATGCAAAGCGTAAGAACGATGGGTAAGGTCAAAAGCAGTGCGATTCCCGATAAAAGCTCTGATTACCTGAAACTTTATATTCTCGAAAAGGAGAGAACGAGACTTGAAAAAGAACGAAAAAGACTGCTGTTGCGTCTTGAGTCTGTTGAAACACGTCTGAAGGATATAAAAGAATTCTATGACAACACAGAGCAAATCCGGAATTCCACTTCAAACCCGGAGCAGGACGGAAATAAAAGGAAGAAAAAAGATAATGTAAAACCGAAGTGGAAAACTATGTCAATAGATTATTAATAGTGTTAAGGGATAAACTTAGAACTTAAAATGGGTTCTTGTGATATTCCGAAAAAATTTTAAAAAAAAGGAAAACTGATATGGCTGAAAGTTTAACACATTCGATTCAGGCTACCAACCTGGCGGATATACTTGAAAGAGTTCTCGATAAAGGCATTGTAATTGCGGGTGATATTAAGATTCAAATTGCTGATATTGACCTGCTGACTATAAAAATCAGGTTACTGGTTGCTTCAGTTGATAAAGCGATGGAAATGGGAATTAACTGGTGGCAGGATGATCCCTATTTGTCTGCAAAAGCAAATGAAAAAGCAATTGAAAGAGCAAAGGAAAAGGAAAAAGGATTAAAGCATTCGACATGAAAGTGTTAAGTGTTAAGTCATTCCAGCTCGGGCGGTTGTTCCAGATGCTCATTATCGTGATTTTTAGCTGGAATCTATTCTAACGGCTTGTTTTTTTAACCAAGGATATTAAAAAATAAGGAGATTTAATAAAATAATGGAAAACGATAAAGAAAAAAAACAAGAATCCGATTTTGACTTGTTCGGACTCGGAGGATTGTTCAAAGGTATCGAAAAGTTAGTTGATCTCGCCGGGAAACTCGAGGAAAAGGGTGAAATCAGGAAAGAAGGCGATATTAGTTTTGATAACCTGAAAAAAGGTATGAAAGGTGTCTATGGCTTCACCATTAAAACAGCCGGGGGAGGAAGCCCGCGGGTTGAAACATTCGGGAACATTAAAAAAACTCCTGAAGGACCTAAAGTGGATGAAGAAAGAGAACCGATTACAGATATTTTTGATGAAAAGGATGAAATAGTAATTATTGCTGAAATGCCGGGTATCGAAGAAAGCAGTATTAAAATAGATATTAAGGAAGACATACTCGAAATATCGGCAGTAAACAAAAACCGGAGCTATCGAAAAGAAATTCTGCTTCCGTCCAAAGTCAATATTGATAACCTTAAATCAAAATACAATAACGGAATACTTGAAATCCGCATAAAAAAATAATCAGACTATGACACTGACGGGAATCAATAACAACGACCTTAAACTAATCCTGTTCGGTGGAAAAGGCGGAGTTGGGAAAACGAGTTGTGCCATTGCAACAGCTTTTGAGCTGTCAAAGAAATTTAAAACACTGATTATTTCAACCGACCCGGCGCATTCGGTGTCCGATTGTCTTGAACAGCCAATCGGATTCAATATCAAAGAGATTGCCGGCGTCAGGAATTTGTCCGCAATTGAGGTTGATGCCGATGAGGCGCTCACAGAATTTAAGAAAGAACATCAAAATGAACTGACAAAACTCCTTGAAACTTCCACGTATCTCGATAAAGATGATATTGATGAAATGCTGACTTTATCTATTCCCGGTATTGACGAAGTGATGAGTTTTAATACCATACTTAAGCTGGTCGAAGAAGGGAACTATGAGAAGTATATTGTTGACACGGCGCCGACCGGACATGCTTTGAGACTGATTTCATCTCCGAAGTTACTGGACGGATGGATTAAGGTTGCCGCTAAAATCAGATGGAAATATCGCTTTATGATTACACGTTTTTCCGGAACCTATCAAAAGGATGAAGTTGATGCAATGCTTTTGAGTTTAAAAAAAACAGTAAAGAGAATTGAAAATATACTGCAGGATAACAGTAAATGTGAGTTTATACCGGTGTGTATTCCCGAGGCAATGGCAATTATGGAAACCGAAAGACTGCTGGCGGAGTTAAAGAGATACAAAATAAACATAAAGCAAATTATTGTAAATAACCTTTTGCAATCGGAGGATTGCAATTTTTGTAAGAAAAGAAAAACGGCGCAAAAAAAATATATCCGGCAAATAAGTGAAACATTTACATCTCTTATGATGATTCCTGTTCCTTTACAACCCGAAGAAATAAAAGGAATTGAAAATCTGCGCAGACTCGGAATGCTCCTTTTCGGAGGTGAACTGTTAAAGCCGGAACAATTCCGGAGTGCAGCAAGTGATGAAAAAATTAAAAGGTTAAGAAAATGAGCCAAGTTAAAGACGAAATAGTGTTAAGAGTGAAAGAAGCCCTGCTGAAAGATGTGGGAAGGGCAATTGCAAGGATTGACCCGAAAGATATGAAACTTATCGGACTGGAACTTGGTGATATCATGCTGATTGAAGGCAAGCGGGCTACACCCGTAAAAGTTATGCCCTGCTATCCGGAAGACAGGGATAAACGCATCATTCAGATTGACGGAATTACAAGAGATAATGCCCAAGCCGGTATTGACGAAAAGGTTAAAATAAGTAAAACGGCATGCCGGCAGGCTTCGAAAATAAAACTTAAACCCGATACAAATTCCGGCTCTCTGTTCAAAGCCGATGATGCTAAATACATCGGTTCACTTATAACCGGTTTGCCGGTTTCAAAAGGTGATAAAGTAAGAGCCGTCTTGTTTGGGAACAGGTCTATAGATTATACGGTAACCGGAACAACTCCGGAAGGAGTCGTATTGATACACACAAATACGACGCTCCAGCTTGAACTATCGAAGCAGAACGCAGAGCGTAGAAGTAAAATTTCCTACGAAGATATCGGAGGGCTTGGCAATCAGGTTCAGCGCATAAGGGAAATGATAGAACTTCCCCTGAAATATCCGGAGATTTTTGAACGGCTCGGAGTTGAACCGCCTAAAGGAGTTTTTCTTTACGGTCCCCCTGGTACAGGGAAAACACTCATCGTAAGAGCAGTTGCCAATGAAACAGATGCCTATTTTATCAATATATCCGGTCCAGAGATAATGGGGAAATTTTACGGTGAAAGCGAAGGGCGGATACGAAAACTGTTTGAAGAAGCTCAGGCGCATGCCCCATCCATAATATTTATAGACGAAATTGACGCTATTGCGCCGAAAAGAGAAGATATGGGCGGTGAAAAGCAGGTCGAGAAACGTGTTGTTGCTCAGCTTTTATCGCTGATGGACGGATTACAATCAAGAGGAAAAGTTATCGTTATCGGAGCTACTAATATACCTAATTCAATAGATCCGGCATTGAGAAGACCGGGACGATTCGACAGGGAAATTTCTATCTCTATACCGGATAAAAAAGGCAGATTGGAAATTCTGCAAATACATACCAGAGGTATTCCTTTGTCATCAGACGTTAACCTGGAAAGACTTTCAGAAATTACACATGGATTTGTGGGCGCTGATTTGGAAGCATTAGCGCGGGAAGCCGCAATGACTGCTTTGAGGAAAATTCTGCCGCAAATAGATTTCGAGATTGCGGAAATCCCATATAACCTGCTGATGTCACTGGAAGTTAATATGGATAACTTCTACGAGGCGATGAAAGAAGTGGAACCTTCGGCAATAAGGGAAGTTTTTGTTGAAATTCCCGATGTGAAATGGGATGATGTCGGAGGTTTAGAAGATATTAAGGACGCCCTTAAAGAAGCCGTTGAATGGCCTTTGAAATACTCAGAATTGTTCAGGAAAGCCGGTACAAATCCTCCTAAAGGAATTATTCTTCACGGGAAACCGGGGACCGGAAAAACGTATCTTGCCAAGGCACTTGCAAGCGAAAGCGGAGTCAATTTTATTTCCGTTAAGGGTCCGCAAATTTTAAGCAGGTATATCGGTGAATCGGAAAAAGGAGTAAGGGAACTATTCAGACTGGCAAAACAAGCGGCTCCGTCCATACTGTTTCTTGATGAAATTGACAGCTTAACGCCGAGACGGAACCATGACGGCTCCGGCTCAGGTGTGATAGAAAGGGTTATCGGGCAATTTCTTACCGAAATGGACGGTATCGAAGACCTTAAAGGAGTTATTGTGCTGGCGGCAACAAACAGAATAGATTTAATTGATCCGGCTTTATTGAGAAGCGGCAGATTTGACCTTATATTCGAAGTACCGGTGCCCAATTTAGAAACCAGAGAAAAAATCTTCGGCGTGCATACGAGAAATAAACCCGTCGGTAAGAAAGTCAATATGAATAAAATGGCTCTTAAAACAGAAAACCTGACAGGTTCCGATATCGAGTTTATATGCCGGAAAGCGGCAATGCTTGCTATACGCGAATTGATTGATAAAAAACGCAGAAAATCAACTGAAATTACCGGAGATATGGTGATTACGGAAAACCATTTCGAAGAGGCAATACAATTAGTATTAAAACAACACACAATAAATAACTAAATAAAAACTTTACTTAACACTTAAAACTTAACACATAAAAATAAGTATGGAAGCAAAGGGCATTTATATATATGGGTTTGTACCGGGTTTTGACGATATTAATAAATTTATGGCATTGGAAGGTTTAGGCTTATTCGCAATTCAATTCCGGGAAGTATCTGCTGTTGTTTCTGATATGGAAACAAGCGATTATGCAAATCTCAATATGGAATCCCTGGCGCAGTTGTTAATTCATCATCAGAAAACTATCGAAGAACTTGTGAACATAGGATTTTCAATAGTTGTTCCTTTGCGGCTCGTAACAACTTTAGACAGTAAAGAGGATGTACTGTCAGTTATTGGAAAAGGGTATGACTTAATATTAGATGTTATGAATAAAATTGAGACACTTACGGAAATTGACATTGTTGCAACATGGAGTGATTTTTCTGAAATTCTGAAAAAAGTTTCTAATCACCCTGATATCACAGAGCTGAAAAAGAACATCAGTTTAAAAGGTGATAATATTACACAATCCGATCAGATAGAAGTGGGAAAGCTTGTCAAAGATAAACTCGATGAGATGAGAGAATCATTTAAAGTGAAAATACTGAATTCACTTGCATCACTCAGCCATGAAATAAAGTGCCACGAGGTTATGAACGATCAAATGGTAATAAACACAGCTTTTCTGATTAATAGAAATTCGAAAGTACAATTTGAAAACGTATTAACCAAAATGGATGAGGAATTTAACGGCGCATTAAACTTCAAGATTGTCGGTCCTCTGCCATGTTATAGTTTTTATACTTTCGAAATCAATAAATTAGATTATCAGGTGATTGAAGACGCAAAAAATGAGCTTGGGCTGAAGAATATGACATCAGAAAAAGAGATTAAAGAAGCCTATATCGAAAAACTGAAATTATTTCACCCGGACAAAAATGCCGATTTGGACAATTCGGAAAACTATAACATAGCAAGTCATGCTTATAAGATGATGCTCGATTACTCGGCTTCAGTTAATAAATCATCAAAAGACGAACAATTTTCACTGGAAAGGAAAGATGTAATTAATAATTTGGTTTTGTTAAGAATAAGGAAATAATATGCAGAAAGACGGTAAATATGTTTATTGTATTATTGCGACGGACTGCGACAGCAGTTTCGCTTCTGCGGGTATCGGAGAACCGGGGAATCTTGTGACTACTATCGGTTATGAAGGATTGTGCATGGTTGTCAGCAACCATCCGCTGAGCGGACTTGCGCTGAAATCCGAAAATATACTTGCACACCAGAAAGTGATTGAGGAAGTAATGAAAGAATACAACAGTGTGATACCGGTCAGGTTCGGAGCAATTGCCGCTTCACCCGATGAGATAAGAAATTTGCTTGCCCGCAGATACAGTGAATTTTCGGATTTACTCAAATGTTTTGAAAACAAGGTGGAACTTAATATCAGAGCCACATGGAAAAACATGCCTGAAATATACAAAGAAATTAAGAAGGGAAATCCTGAACTGCGAAACATCAGAAAAAGAGTCAATAAACTGGAAGAATCCGAATTAAAGAAAAATGAAATTGTAGGAGCAGGAATACTGGTAGAAAAGGCATTGATGCAAAAAAAGGAATACGAATCTGAAATAATTATTGATATGTTCAGAAAGCTGGTTTTCGAACATAAACAAATAAAAACAAACGGGGACGAAATGTTTATGAATACGGCTTTTCTGGTAAATTCCGGAAGGGAGGTGGAAATTGACAATATTATGTCTGATATCGGTCAGCAATATCAGAATCGCTGTGATTTTGTTTATACATTTCCATTACCAATTTTTAATTTCGTAAATTTAAGTATCTTCCCTGAAGCATGGGAAACATAAGAGAGAAGTATTTGGTATTTAGTATTGGGTATTTGGTATTAAGTATTAAGTATTAAGTATTAAGTATTAAGTATTAAGAGATAAAAAATATTATAACAAAAAATAATTCTGATACATTGGAAAATATAAAAGAAGGAAAATATATTTACGGGATTATCCGGTCTGAAAAAAGTTCTGCAACACCGATGGAATACGGGCGCATTGGTATCGGAGAGCGGGGAGACAAAGTTTATACTATCAATTATAAAGATATAGGCGCTGTTGTCAGCAATTCCCCTGTAATAATATATGAAACACGAAGAGCATATATGATTGCACATGAAAAAGTGCTTGAAGAAGTAATGAAACAGTTCACGGTTCTGCCTGTGAGATTTTCCACCATCTCAGAATCTGACGATGACGTAAAAATTGAAAATATTCTCAAAAGAGATTATGTTAAATTTACTGATTTATTGGAAAAAATTGAAGGGAAGAAAGAACTGGGACTGAAAGTACTTGCTAATTCGGAGGAGGCTGTATATAAACATATTCTCGATAAATATGAGGATATAAAGACTATGAAAGAAAAGCTGCGGAAATTACCGCCGGAAAAAAACCATTATCAGCTTATGAAAATCGGTGAAATGGTGAGCGATGCGCTTAAGAATGAAAAGGAGCGTATGAAAAATGCAATTCTGGATGCTCTGAATCCGCTTGCAGAAGATGTGAAAATTAACTCAAATTACGGGGATATGATGATTCTTAATGCCGCTTTTCTTATAAAAAACGAGACGGAGCCCGCCTTCGATACGGCTGTAAAAGAACTTGATAATAAGAACAACGGGTTTTTGAGGTTTAAATATGTAGGCACTTTACCGCCTTATAACTTCGTCAATCTTGTAATTAATATAGAAGGAGACTGATATGTTTTTGATTGACGATTTATTGCTTGCGCCTTTTACGGCACCTTTAAAGGGTCTTATTTTTCTTGCAAATAAAATTAATGAGGTTGCCGAGCAGGAAATGTCTGATGACGGAGCTGTTAAAGAAAAACTGATGGAATTACAGCTGAAGTTTGAAATGGATGAAATTGATGAAGAGGAATACACCAAAAGGGAAGATGAACTTTTGGAGAGATTAAGAAATTTAAAATCTAATAAATAATTAAACTTTTAATATAGGAGAAAATAAAATGGGTAATTTATTTGATGTAAAAAAAGCAGTAACACAGTTTCTTACAAGTATGATTAAATGTACCGATATAACTGTGCTGAAAATTGAGAAGATAAACGAGATCTGGAATGTCACGGCAGAAGTATATGAAGACGATTCTTTCCTGAAATCTATGAACCTTCCCCCGAAAAAGGTCAGGCTTTTTTATTCGCTGAAATTAGACGGGAATCTTGAAGTTATATCTTATGAAAGAGTTTCGTCTTTTGAAGGAATGGACAGCGCGAATTAGTGTTAAGTGTTAAGTGTTAAGTGTTAAGGGTTTAG
>JAPLFI010000482.1 GCA_026390755.1 Ignavibacteriota bacterium | reverse complement strand
GCCTGAAGAAACCAGTCGTACAGCGGACGGTGTATTTCAAATTCAAGAGTGCATAAAGAATGCGTGATGCCTTCAATCCAGTCGGATAGCGGATGGGCATAATCATACATGGGATATATGCACCACTCGTCGCCCGTATTATGATGTGTTGCCTTTTTAATTCTGTATATAACCGGGTCTCGCATGTGCATATTCGGCGAAGCCATGTCTATTCTGGCTCTGAGCGTATGTGTACCGTCTTCGTATTTGCCTTCCTTCATGCCTGTGAAAAGTTCGAGATTTTCTTCAACCGGGCGGTCACGGAACCGTGAATTAATTCCCGGTTCGGTGGGCGTACCCTTATGCAATTTTATCTCTCCCGATGTTGAACTGTCAATATATGCGTTCCCATCTTTAATCAACTGAACTGCAAAGTCATATAACTTCCCGAAATAACCGGAAGCATAATACATCCTGTCGTCCCAGTCGAAGCCAAGCCATCTTACATCTTCTATTATGGAATCTACATACTCGACGTCTTCTTTTACGGGATTAGTATCGTCGAAGCGGAGATTGCACTGTCCGTTATAATCACGCGCAATGCCGAAGTTGAGGCAGATTGATTTTGCATGACCAATATGAAGATAGCCGTTCGGCTCGGGCGGGAAACGAGTGTGAACTTTCTGATTGTGTTTATTTGTCTTTAAATCTTCGTTGATAAAATCACGAATGAAATTTGACTGTACGGGATTTGTGTTATCTTCCATTATTTAAATTTGTTTAATTTCTCCGTTGATTTTCTGAATATTGATTTGTTTAAAGATTTATCATTCAAGAGATAAGGAAATTTTTAACGCTTTGTCTATTTCCCGCATTTTCGATTTATTCAAGGAACCGAATTTAGTGATTAATCTTTTGTCTTTATCCACTGTTCTTATCTGTCCGCAATCAACATAACTATCCTCTTTTAATCCGCCATCTCCTTTTTGCAGAAATATCATAATCGGAAGAGGTTTAGTAATTTCTTTTACGCTCGAAATAGGTGCAATGATAGTAACCGGGCTGAATTCATTCCCTATATCATTCTGGATTATGACTGTGGGTCTGGCTTTTCCGATTTCCTTCCCCACAATAGGGTCAAGATTAACGAGATAAACATCTCCGCGATGAAGCTGAGCGCTATTGCCGGATTTATTCTTTATCTGCATATTTCCAATCATCCTGAGATTTTAAGTAATAATTATAATTAGCTTTATAACCGGCTTCAAGGTCCTTTTCAATTTTCTCTTTTTCAACCTGTTTGATAAAGTTCAGTAATGCTTTCCGGGCTATATCACTAACAGTCAAATTCTTCTGCTCCGATATTTCATTTATTTTGTTTGATAAATCCGAATTAATGAAAAAGCTGAGTCTTTCTTTTTTATTTTCCGACTGTATTACGGGCATAAAATACTCCTTTGTAAAATTAGTTGCAATAATATATGCGAATATATGTGTTTTTTCAAGTGTAAATATTTACCACTATTTTGACACATATTTTAATAATACTATATAATTTATTGTAATATCATGATTTTAATTTCTCTGATATTCTGTTTATTCTGTTTATAGTTTTCTCTTTTCCGATGATATATACTATATCAAATATACCAGGACCGCCGCCTACTCCCGAAACGGCAAGGCGGAGAGGATGAATGACATCGCCGTTTCCGACGTTCATTTCAGCGGCTGTTTCGCTGAGAGCTGTTTCAAAATCTTCTTTTTGAGGCGAAGAATACTGATTTATCTTTTCGGCATATTTGCAGAGAATTGCAGATGAATCCGATTTCCATCTTTTCTTTATAACAGCTTCGTCATATAAAGCAGGCTCTTCAAAGAAATAAAATCCTTTCTCAAGTATCTCTTTTATGAAAGAAACTCTCGGAATCATAGCAGTAATTACATTTAAAAGAAATTCATCGGAAAACTCCAGTGATGAATATTTCGATTCCGATAACTCTAATCTCAGCATCCCGAGGAGTTCGGAATCAGTTTTTTTACGGAGATGTTCGGCGTTGAGCCAGTTGAGTTTCAGTATATCGAATACTGCACCGGATTTATTTACACGGTCGAGAGAGAAACTTGTAATCAGTTCGTCTAAGTAATAAAATTCACGGTCGTCACCTGCCGTCCAGCCGAGCAGTGCAATGAAATTAACGAGTGCTTCGCGCAGGTAGCCCTTCTTTTTATAATCTTCGACAGCCACATCTCCCTGACGTTTGCTGAGTTTAGAGCGGTCGGGATTAAGAAGCAGGGGTAAATGCGCGAATACAGGCGGTTTCCAGCCGAAAGATTCATAAAGCAGAACGTGTTTAGGCGTTGAAGGAAGCCATTCCTCGCCGCGTATTACGTGCGTGATTTTCATCAGATGGTCGTCAACTACATTTGCAAGATGATAAGTGGGGTAATTATCGGATTTAACTAGTACCTGGTCGTCAATAACTTCACCTGTAAATTCCACTTCACCGCGAATTTCATCTTGAAATTTTATTTTAGCGCACGGGTCAACATTCAGCCGTATAACATGCGGAATACCTTCGGATAATTTCTTCGCAATTTCATCTTCAGAAAGGCTCAGGCAATGCTTATCGTATTTAGTCTGCGCCGCTTTTTGCCTTTGCTGTTCTTCGCGCAATGCCGTGAGACGTTCGGAGGTGCAGAAACAATAATATGCTTTCTTATTATTAAGAAGAATATCAGTGTGCTCTTTATATATTCCCAGCCGCTCGGACTGGTAATATGGTCCGCACTCCCCTCCTTTTACGGGACCTTCGTCGTAATCGAGTCCAGCCCAGTCCAGGGTTGAAATTATATTTCCAACGGCGCCTTCTACTTTCCGAGCCTGGTCGGTATCCTCGATTCTCAGAATAAACTTTCCGCCGGAGTGCCTTGCGAATAAATAGTTATATAAAGCGGTGCGAAGGTTGCCTATATGGATATACCCCGTCGGTGAGGGAGCATATCTGACTCTGACTTTATCGCTCATATTTAATGTATGAAGTTATTTAAAATTATCACGAATTCACCTTTTTCCTTTATTCCATCTGTATTACTCACTATTTCTTTAAGTTTCCCGCGGTAGAAACCCTCAAATTTTTTCGTCATTTCCCGCGCAATACTCACTTCCCTGTTTCCAAAAACTTTTAGTAATTCCGCAAGTGTACGCCTGATTCTGTATTTTGATTCGAAAATTACGATGGGCATATTTATTTCTTTCAGAGAAATAAGTACATTTTCTCTCCCTTTTTGCGGAAGAAAACCGTAGAAATAAAATTCCTCAGTATCAAAACCCGACATTACGAGGGAGTGAACTACGGAACTTGCGCCCGGAACGGGAATTATTTTTATACCTTCGGCGGCGCATTGCGAAATAAGTTTTTTTCCGGGGTCAGAGATGCAGGGAGTGCCGGAATCCGATACGATGGCAACCGATTTTCCGCTTTTCAATTCATCTGTAATATACACGAGTTTGGAATTTTCAACACGTGAGAAATAGCTGATTAATTTCGCTTTTATTCCGAATTTATGCATAATAGACGAAGTTACTCTCGTATCCTCGCAGGCTATTAGATCAACATTTTTAAGCGTAAATAATGCGCGAAAAGAAATATCACCCATATTCCCTATCGGAGTTGATACAACGTATAAACATCCGCCCTGAATTTTCAGGTTAGGAAATTTTTGTCCGATGTAATCAAATATTTTATTGTCTTCTGTGAACTCCATAATAAAAAGAGTAAACTTCAAAATAGATATTGGAAGTATAAGATTAAATGCACAATTTTTAAATTCACAATACCGGTTTTTACCGATACTTTTTAAAATAAATTTTATTATGTTTGTGTAAACAGATTTATTTATCCGATTTTTTGATGAAAATATTTAAACGAGCCCAGGGAATAATAGCGCCGCCTGAAAACTGGAAACTGCCCGTAATTATTATTACAGGGATTCTGATCGGACTTGCATTCCTCGTTTTTCATATAGGTAAGGGTACTTCGTATCTCTCAGATGACCCCGAGACCTGTGTTAACTGCCACGTAATGTTTCCGCAGTACTCATCCTGGCAGCACAGTTCCCATGCGAGAACTGTAAGCTGTAACGACTGCCATGTGCCGCATAACAATATCTTCAGTAAGTATTTATTCAAGGCTTCTGACGGCTTACGGCACTCAACTATGTTCACTTTACGGCTTGAGCCGCAGGTAATCCGTATAAAGCAGGCGGGAAAGGATGTTGTGCAGAAAAACTGCGAAAGGTGTCATACATCACTGTTGAGTTATTCCCATTCGGCACAAAACGGCGGCAATTACCTGGTTTCAGGGGAGACATACTGTTGGAAATGCCACGAAGAAATTCCGCACGGGACGGTCAACAGTCTATCCGCTTTCCCGTTTTCAAGGGTTCCGAAATTATCAAAGCCTGTGCCGGAATGGATAGAAAATCTGTTAATACAAAATAAATAGTTTTCTCAATAAAGCATAATTAATACATATATGAAAAAAATATCAGAATCAATAAAAGATAAGCCATGGCTCGGCTGGGTACTTTACGGCGGAACGGTTATAGTAGTATTCATCGTCGGACTGCTTGCGAGTACTATTATAGAACGGCGTTCCGAATCGAATTTAATCATACAAAACGTGAGACCGATTAACGACTGGGAACCGAGGAATGAAGTATGGGGCGAGAATTATCCGAGAGAATACGAGACTTATCTTAAGACTGCCGACACAACTTTCGCGAGCGAGCACGGCGGCTCGGCAAATATTGATATGCTTGAAAGATATCCTGACCTTGTTGTTCTCTGGGCGGGATATGCATTTTCCCGGGATTACAACCAGAGTCGCGGGCACTATTATGCGATAAAGGACATAAGAAAAACACTGAGGACGGACGTGCCTCAGCCGGCAACATGCTGGACATGTAAAAGTCCCGACGTACCCAGAATGATGCAGCAGCTTGGTGCGGCGCAGTTTTACAAGAAACACTGGGATGAACTCGGAAGCGAGATAGTGAATCCGATAGGATGTCAGGACTGTCACGACCCTAAAACTATGAATCTGAGGATTACGCGTCCCGCGCTCGCAGAAGCATTCCAGCGTCAGGGTATTGATATAACAAAATCAACCCATCAGGAGATGAGGTCACTTGTGTGTGCTCAATGCCACGTGGAATATTATTTCAAAGGTAAAGAGGAAAAGTATTTGACCTTCCCCTGGGATAAGGGCTTCACGGTTGAAAATATGGAAGCATATTACGATTCGGTTAATCACGTTGACTGGGTTCACAGTTTAAGCAGGACTCCGATGTTAAAGGCACAGCATCCTGATTTTGAGCTGTTCAAATCCGGGATACATAGTCAGCGGGGGCTTTCCTGCGCGGACTGCCACATGCCGTATAAGAGCGAAGGCGGAATTAAGTTTACAGACCACCACGTTCAGAGTCCGCTCAACAACATATCGAATTCATGTCAGGTTTGCCACCGCGAGAGCGAAAACACGCTTAGGCTGAACGTATATGACAGACAGGAAAAAGTGAAACAGCTTGAGAAACTATCCACAAATGCGCTTGTGAAAGCACACATCGAAGCTAAAGCGGCATGGGACAAGGGAGCTACTGAAGAGCAGATGAAGCCGATTCTGACTTTAATACGTCAGGCACAATGGAGATGGGATTTCGTGGCGGCATCGCACGGAGGTGCTTTTCATGCACCGCTTGAATGCGCGAGAATACTCGGCAATTCGATTCAGAAATCGGAGGATGCAAGAACACTTTTGGCCGGATTATTAAGCAAACTTGGAGTTGAACTGCCATTGCAGATACCCGACGTATCCACAAAGCAGAAGGCACAGGTTTATATAGGGTTAAAAATGGACAGTCTTTACAAGGCGAAATCTGTTTTCATTAACGAAGTAATTCCGAAATGGGACAAAGAAGCTCTTGAAAGACAGAATAAGAATTACGGGATTAAATAGAACAGTATATCGTTAATTGCGGTGCGTTTTTTATTTGTCTGTAAAGTTTCATTTTAATGGATTAATTTGAATGAAATAATAATAATAATATATGCTCGTAATCGGAAAAAATCCAATATTAGAAGCGCTAAGAACTAATCCAAAAGATATAAACAAGATTTTACTGTTAAAGAATATGAAGCCTGAGCCGAGACTGAAGGAGATTATCAGTCTTTCGCAGGATAACGGAATAAAATTCCAGTTCCTGCATAAACCGGACTTTATAAAATATTTTCAGAATAAAGACAAGACTGAAGGTATTTCACAGGGTGTTGTCGGATTTATGAAAGATTACGAATACAAGAGTCTGAGGGATATGGTAAAAGATTTAGAGCCCGTAAAGACGCCGCTGATACTTCTGCTTGATGAAATCACCGACCCGCATAATCTCGGATCAATAGCACGTTCAGCCGTGTGCCTGGGCGCCGACGGAATAATAATCCCCCGCCACAATTCCGCCGAAGTTAATCACACCGTCATTAAAACATCTTCTGGGGCTGTTAATTACATTCCGATAGCAATGGAAACGAATCTTTCGAATTCGATCAGATATCTTAAAGATAACGGTTATTTCATAACAGGCGCTGACTCAAAAGCGGAAAAGAATTCATTTGAAATGAATTTTGACATGAAAACCGGGCTTGTAATCGGAAGTGAAGGCTCGGGTATGCGGAAATCCATAAGAGACAACTGCGACAGGCTTGTGAGGATTCCTATGGC
>JAPLFI010000020.1 GCA_026390755.1 Ignavibacteriota bacterium | reverse complement strand
AGCAAGATATTATGAAAACCTGCAGACAGAAAATGTAGCATCCGTAGAAGCAAAAATAACTGGAGATGTCAAGACAGCATATTACAATGTATTATTCCTTAAAGAAGTGCTGAACAACGAAAAAGCTAATCTGCAGAATGCCGAAGAAAACCTGAGTGTTGTCCAGAGACGGTTCAACAACGGAACTATTACCGAATTTGACCTTCTCCGCGCAAAAGTGACGGTTGAAAATATCAAGCCGCAAATACTCGAAGCGGAGAGCAATCTCATCATTAGCAGGAAATCACTCAAGAATTCAATCGGCAACAAGGATGATATTGCAATAGATGTAACGGGTATCTTAAGCTATGACAGCACGGAAGTGTTCGGTAACCCAGATGAGCTTATTAACAGAATTGCCGCAAATAATGTTGCTGTAAGACAATTAAATATAGGCAGAAATATTAATTCCGAACTTGTTGATATAGACAGGGCAAACTACCTGCCGAAGTTATTCGTTTTCGGGCAATACAACCTGATGTCAGCCGAAGATGACGGGCGCAATATTTTCAATTACAGGTATTTCAGCGTGGTAAACGCCGGTATCGGATTGTCATGGAACCTTAATCTGTTCCGTACTACGTATAAGAAAAATCAATCAGAAATTGATGTTAAAAAATCCGATGAATCAATTGCAGATACAAAACAAAAACTAAAACTGCTGTCGCAAAGCGTTCTTCTGAAAATTGATGAGGCAAGGAAACGAATTCTCGCTACCAAAGAAACCGTCAGATTAGCCGAAAGGGGTTTTGAGCTCGCGGAAATCAGCCTCAAGAGCGGCGTTATTAACCAAATTGACGTAATTGACGCGGGACTTCGCCTCAGTCAAAGCAGGCTTTCGTATTTTTCCGCAATACTGGAATATTTACTCGCTAAAACCGAGCTTGAAGTTTTACTCGAAAAAAAATAAAAATTTTAATTATATCCCAATATGAAAAAAATAACTGTCATATTAATTATCTTCTTAGCCGCCCTTACCGGAACATCCTGCGGTAAAAAAAATGCAAGGCAGGAACCGGAGAAAAAACTTCCGATAGTAAAAGTTAAGCAGATTCAAAGCGAAAAATTTACCGAATCATTCCGTGTTGTCGGTGTCGTAAAACCGGTTGAAAGCGCAAAACTTTCGTCCGAAGAAGGAGGCATCATTACCTACCTTGCAAAAGATAAAGGCAGCCGTGTCTCAAGAGGTGAAGTTCTGGTTAAGCTGAAAAAAGACGTTGATGAAGCTTCTTACGCCCAGGCACTGGCTCAGTATGAACTGGCAAAAGAAAATTACGAACGGACACAAAGTCTTTTTAAAGACAACGTTGCGACGGAACAGCAGTTTATAAACTCGAAACTCCAGCTCGAAATTGCTGTTAAAGCGGTCGAACTTTTTAAGACAAGGCTCGGCAAAGGTTACATCGTATCTCCGATTTCCGGAGTCGTTGACGAGAAGTATATGCAGAAAGGCGAAATGACAGGACCGGGCTCTCCGATTATCAGCGTTGTGGATATATCAAGCGTTAAAATTACCGCCGGCATCCCCGAGCGGTATATGGGAAAAGTTTCTAAAGGCGACAGAGTAAAAATTACTTTCGATGTTTTCCCGGATGAAGAATTTGACGGGATTATAAATTTTGTTTCCCCCGTGCTCAACGCTCAGAACAGAACTTTTGAAATCGAAGTGAAAATGAACAATAAATCGGGTAAACTTAAACCCGAAATGTCCGCAAATGTCTATATTACGGTGAGAAATATTGATAACGCAATTGTGCTGGAACAGGATTTAATTGTTGATAACGGAGAGGAGAAGTTTGTATTTATTCTGGAAGGTGACCTTGCAAAAAAACGTATTGTTAAACTTGACGGAAGGTCCGATAACAAAGTAAATGTTGAAGAAGGATTGAACGACGGAGATAATCTGATATACATTGGATTTCAGTCTCTCACCGACGGCGACAAAGTGAAAGTTCTTAACTAATTTAAAGAAGTAAATTACAATTACAGATTATGAAGTTTTTTAAACTGATAGTTGACAATAAAGTAACAATATACATACTCATTTTAATCATCCTGATAATGGGCGTGGTTTCTTATACATCTTTGCCGCGCGAATCTTCACCGTCTATTAAGATCCCTTATGTTTTTGTATCAACTATTTATCCGGGTGTCACGCCGCAGGACATCGAAAATCTTGTTACCCAGGTAATTGAAAAAGAAGTAAAAGGCATAAGCGGAGTTAAAAAAATAACATCCGTATCCAGAGAAAGTTTCAGCTCAATTTCCGTTGAATTCAACACGGATGTGGTAATTGATGATGCGATTCAGAAAGTAAGGGATAAGGTTTCTACGGCAAAAACCAAGATGCCTCAGGATATTAAGGAGCCGGTAATTACTGAAATAAACTTCTCGGAGCTCCCTATGATGTATATAAATATCAGCGGTAATATCGGACTCGACAAACTGAAAAAAACCGGCGACAGAATCCGGGATAAAATTGAAGAGTTTAACGGAGTACTGTCGGCAGATGTGGTCGGAGGCCTGGACCGTGAAGTGAAAATTGATGTTGACGCTAACCGTCTGAAATATTATAATCTGAGCTTTAACGATATAATCGGAACAGTCTCCGCAGAAAATCTGAATATCCCCGGCGGCGCTGTGGATGTGGGCAAGTCGAGTTTCCTTATCAGGGTTCCGGGAGAATATAAGGACCCCGAAAAGATGAGCGATATTATTGTTACCTCAAAGAATAATTTGCCGGTTTATATTAAAGACGTAGCTCAGGTAACTTACGGATTCAAAGAAAGACAGACTTACGCACGCGAATCCGGAAAAGAAAGCGTCACAATTATGGTTAAAAAAAGAAGCGGCGCTAACATCATCGAAATTGCCGATAAGGTGAAAGCTCTGCTTAAAGATAACAAAGAACTGATTCCAGAGGGTGTTGAATACAGTATTACAGGCGATGAATCCAATTTCATAAAAAATACCGTTCACGAACTCGAGAACGGAATTGTCACCGGTGTGATACTTGTATGCCTTGTCTTATTCTTTTTTATGGGATTGAAAAATTCATTGCTTGTCGCTACTTCAATTCCTCTTTCGTTTCTGATATCCTTTATAGTATTGAGCATGCTGGGTATTACACTCAATATGCTTGTACTATTTACGCTTATTCTCGTGCTCGGAATAATTGTTGATGATGCCATTGTTGTTGTGGAAAACATTTACCGTCTGCAGGAAAAGGAGAATTACAGCCCTTATGATGCGGCTATTGAAGGACCAAAAGAGGTAGTTTTTCCCGTTACCATAGCTACTCTCACAATCATTGCTTCATTTTTCCCGCTTCTTTTTTTCCCGGGAATTATAGGCGACTTTATGAAATACCTGCCCATAACACTGATTATATGCCTTCTTTCATCGCTTTTTGTTGCCATGGTAATAAGTCCGGTTCAGGCTTCAATTTTTATTCACTTTAAAAGGGATAAGGAAAAATCGCAGAAGAAGAAATTCCGCCCAGTTGGAAAATTCTTAGAGTTTTTCGACCACAAGTTCTTCGGAACTTCCTTAGCGATTTATGAAAAAGTTGTCAGAAAAACGCTGATATACAGGAAAACATCTATAGGTTTAACGGTTTTTTTATTGTTTTTTGTTACGTTTATTTACGGACTCTTCAATAACGGAGTAGAATTCTTTCCCGATACCGACCCGCGGCAGGTGAATATTAATGTTACAACGCCTGTAGGAACAAACATCGAAACAACGAACAAAGTAACAAAAACTATTGAAGATAAAATTCCGCCGATACGTGATATTCAGTATATAGTAACCAATGTAGGCTCTTCAAACAATCCGCTCGATTTCAGCGGAGAAGGAATTCCGAACAAGAGCACGGTTACGATTAATTTCTACGATAAACTCGAAAGGGAGCAAAGTTCAACAATATCCGTGGATGAAATCAGAAAAGCAATCAAAGACATTTCGGGCGGCGAAGTAGAAGTTCAGAAAGAGCAGAACGGTCCGCCTACGGGACCTCCGGTAAATATTGAAATTTCGGGAGACGATTTTGTAAAACTCGGAGAATTATCCGAGCAGATAAAAAAACTCATAAAGGACATCCCCGGACTTGCCGACCTGATAGATAACTTCGACGAAGCCCGCCCTGAAATGAAGGTAACAGTTGACCGGGAGAAAGCCGCTTTATACGAGCTTAATACGGCAATGATAGGGGCAACGATACGCACGGCGATTAACGGAACCACTGCAAGCAAGATTCGCGAAGGAAAAGATGAATATGACGTAACTGTCAGACTTGCGAAAAACCAGCGTAATGACATAGACATGATTGACAACATGTATATCACAAACAAATCAGGACAGACGATACCGATATCATCAATCGGGAAAGTTGAATTTTCGGGCGGTATCGGAGCAATCAACCGCAAAGACCTTAAACGGGTTGTTACGGTATCTGCTAACGCCGAAGGACGGCTCGGGAATGACGTACTCAAAGATGTTATGACCCGTCTTGAAGGATTCAAACTGCCGGACGGATATAATATCAAGTACACGGGGGAGCAGGAAGATCAGGAAGAGTCGAGTTCTTTTCTGTCAAAAGCGCTTGTTATTGCCCTGCTTTTAATATTTTTTCTTATGGTTATTGAGTTTAATTCTATAAGAGTGCCTCTGTTAATAATGTTCTCGGTTATGCTTTCGCTCATCGGTGTGTTTCTCGGTCTTCTCATTACAGGAACCCCTTTCGGAATTATTATGACAGGAATCGGTATCATTGCTCTGGCGGGTATAGTAGTCCGCAATGCAATTGTTCTTCTTGATTTTCAGAAAGAGCTTGTAAAACGCGGTCTTGAACGCGATGAAGCTTTAGTACAGGCAGGACTTATAAGAATGAGACCAATATTCCTGACGGCGGCGGCAACTATACTCGGTATTATTCCTCTCGCTTCAGGTGTTGATTTCGACTGGCGTACATTCAGCTGGATAATCGGAGGTGAAAATTCCGCTTTCTGGCGTCCGATGGGTGTCGCAATTATTTTCGGACTTGCTGTTTCGACTTTCTTAACGCTTGTTATTATTCCCACATTATATTCGGCTTCGGATGATTTATTCAGGAAGTTCGGCAGAAAAAATAACGTACAAGCTCCCGAAAATCCGGATTTTTATAAAAATGACAGAAATAAGGATTGATAAATAATAAAATAAACGTTATTTTAGTGTTTATATAAATCAACGATAGTCATGTCAGAAACGATATTAAAAGCTGAGAAAAGAACCGAGTTCAAAAGATCGATTTCAAGAACTTTAAGGAAATCGGGTGTTGTACCCGGAATATATTATATACACGGCGGTGAGAATATCGCCATCAAAGCGACAGAACTCGCTCTCCGTCCTGTTGTATTTACATCGGAATCACATATAATAAGTCTTCAGATTGACGGTGAAGAAAAACCTATAAGCTGTGTGCTTAAAGCTGTTCAGTTTGACCCAATTACAGGCAATTTGATTCATTTTGATCTTATAGGTCTGAAAGAAGGCGAGAAGATTACACTGGTTGTTTCGGTAGTCCTGAAAGGCGCAGCAGCAGGAGTTCGCGAAGGCGGTTTATTACAGCACAGTCTGCATAAACTCGAAATCGAATGTCTGCCTCAGAATATTCCGACACATTTTGAAATTGATATTACCAATCTTTCAATCGGTGATTCCGTTAAAATCAGCGATATTAAATCCGAAGGAGTGACTTTCCTTCAGGATGAAAGCGCGGCAATAGTATCGGTTGTTCCTCCGGCTGTAGAAGCGGTTGCGCCAGAAACAGCAGTGACCGAAGAAACGCCAGCTGAACCTGAAGTCATTTCTAAAGGCAAAAAAGACGAAGAAGAGAAATAACTTAATATTGAATTTTTATGACCCTTTAATTTCTTATGAAATTAAAGGGTTTTTTTATATATATAATTCCTTATGAAACTCATAGCCGGATTGGGAAATCCGGGCGCAAAATACAGCAATAACCGTCATAATACAGGATTTATAATTGCGGATTATTTTGCCGCAAAGAATTCTCTGGAATTTAAACCCGGTAAAGGAGAGTATTATTTCGCGCGCGGCGGCAAATCACCCGATAATGAATTTTGTATTCTTAAGCCGACCACATATATGAATAACAGCGGAATTGCTGTCCTTGATTTCATGGAGCAAAACCAAATTGAGATTGAAGATTTGCTTATTGTTTACGACGATTTTAACATTCCGTTAGGCACGATTCGCCTCCGCGAAAAAGGAACAGACGGCGGACATAACGGTGTTTCAAGCGTTATTTACCATCTGCAATCAATGAATTTCAAAAGAATGAGGGCAGGAACCGGAACTGATATTTCTCTCAGAAAAGACGAGTTTATTGATTTCGTACTGAAAGATTTTTCCGTAACCGAATTCGAACAAATCAAAACTATGCTTCCCCATTATTCGGAATGCCTGCAGAGCTTCCTGGAAAATGATTTCCGAACGACAATGAATAACTTCAATAAGAATTTTTTAATAAAAGAATAAAGAATTTTTATATTTCAGCCTCTCTGTGCCTTTGTGGTGAGCAGTTACGAATTTTTTAATTTCAGCCTCTTATTAACTTTTAGAAATCAAATTAATTACTTACATTTACAATCGTTAAATTGAAACCATATTCCTAAATTATTGGTTATTTGAAATTAAGTCTGAATATTCTTTTTATTAATTAAAATAAGCTAAATTTATGGCACTAATTCTAATCTTTGGAATAAGCATTTTTGCACTGCTGTTCGCATTATACCTTATTAAGGATGTAATGAGGAGAGACACGGGAACATTGAAGATGCAGGAGATATCCAATGCTATCAAAGAAGGGGCACAGGCTTTTCTGAGAAGGCAAAACAAAACCATTTTGTATCTCGCCGTAGCTACCACTGCACTTGTATATCTGTTGTACATGGTACAGAAACCCGAACTTGCTATGTGGGCTTCGATATCATTTATACTCGGAGCGTTAAGTTCGGTAGCTTCCGGCTACATAGGAATGTGGATTTCGATAAGAGCAAACATCAGAACAGCCTCCGAAGCTATGAAATCAATGAACGGCGCTTTACAGACAGCTTTAAGAGCGGGCGCAGTTTCGGGATTATTCATAGTTGCAATGTCACTGCTCGGAGTTGTTATCCTTTTTTTCGCAGTGAAAACTTTCAGCGATCATCCGGTTGATAAAATTCCGTTCTTCATAGCGGGATACGGTTTCGGAGCAAGTTTCGTAGCCCTGTTCGCTCAGCTCGGAGGCGGAATATACACTAAAGCGGCTGACGTAGGCGCAGACCTCGTCGGTAAAGTTGAAGCGGGTATTCCGGAAGATGACCCACGGAACCCAGCCGTAATTGCAGACCTTGTAGGAGATAACGTAGGTGATTGCGCCGGACGCGGCGCCGACCTGTTCGAATCAACTGCCGCCGAAAATATCGGCGCAATGATACTTGCGGCTATGCTCTATAAAACGAATGAAGCGGCATTCGGTTCAAATCCGGAAATTCTTTTACTTGTAATTTTATTCCCGCTGCTCGCCCGAGCTTTCGGGCTCATTGCTTCGATTATCGGAGTGATGTTCGTTAAAGCAAAAGAAACCGAAGACCCGATGAACGCTCTAAACCGCGGTTACTACATGACATCCGCACTTGCAATGGCCGGATTCGGCGCCGCGTCTTACTGGATATTCGGCACGGGAGCCGTATCCGTAACAGCGCCTGATGCGTGGTGGCATTTCTTTATATGCGGTATCATCGGTATAATTACATCGGTGTTATTTTTATGGATAACACAATATTACACTGAATATAAATACGCGCCGGTAAAATCAATCGCGGAATCATGTAAAACAGGTCCTGCAACAACTATTATCTCCGGTACTGCCGTCGGATTCGAATGCGTTGCGATTCCATCAATAGTAATTGCAATAGCAATTTTCGTTTCTTACACTCTCGGAAATATGACAGGACTCAAAGACGCAGGATTTTTCGGCACGGCTGTCGCAACGATGGGTATGCTCGGTCCCGCGGCATACGTTCTGGCAATGGATACTTTCGGACCAATTACGGATAATGCAGGCGGAATAGTCGAGATGTCTCAGCAACCGGAAGAAATCAGAAGAAAAACCGACAGACTGGATGCTGTAGGCAATACTACAAAAGCTTTAACAAAGGGTTATGCAGTCGGTTCGGCGGCTCTCGCGGCATTCCTTCTTTATCAGGCATTCATAGTCGAAATAAAAGAATACGGCGGAAATCTCGCACAGGTTGATATCACAAAACCGGCAGTGTTTATCGGAGCGCTTATGGGCGCAATGATGGTTTTTCTGTTTTCTTCATGGGCAATAAAAGCCGTTGGTGTTGCCGCTCAGGCTATTATACAGAACGTCAGAGACCAGTTTAAAGCAAAACCGGGAATTCTTCTCGGAACCGAAAAACCTGATTATGCTCAGGCAGTTGATATCGTTACACGCTCGGCTCTCAGGCAAATGGTGAAACCCGGTCTTCTTGTGGTTACAATGCCGGTACTTATTGGTGTGATATTCAAATTCCTTTATAAATCAGGTTATTCTAATGCTTCAGGCGCCGAAGTAGTTGCCGCAATGCTTCTTGTAGGAACAATAGTCGGCGTTATAACGGCTCTCTACCTCAATAATTCAGGCGGTGCCTGGGATAATGCAAAGAAATTTATTGAACTTGAACCTGTTGACCTTGCAAATAATATGGGCAAGGGCTCGGAAAAGCATAAAGCCAGCGTTGTCGGAGATACAGTCGGCGATCCTTTCAAGGATACGGCAGGACCTTCTCTGCACGTTCTTATAAAACTGCTTTCAACCGTAACACTGGTTCTCGCTCCGTTATTTATTTAATTTTTAAAAAGAAAATATATAGCCTTTGTAAATTATTTTACAAAGGCTATTTTTAAATATGAAACTTCTTTCTGATTTTCTGAAATACGAGCTAAGTACAGACCCCGCGGCGTTCCTGCATACGTTCAGTCGTTATGAAGAACTTCTTCTTACTTGGAATAAGAAAATTAACCTGATTTCAAGGGACCTCCGCACAATTGAAGACCTCATACTAAACTCAATTTTCTTTCTGAAAGAATATAAAATCAATACAGGCGCGCATATTGCGGACATCGGGACAGGCGGCGGCTTTCCGGGCATTCCGCTTAAGATACTTTATCCCGATCTGACGCTGAATCTGATTGATTCCGTCGGGAAAAAGACGATGGTACTGGATGACATAATAAAAAATATGAATTTGCAAAACACAGCCGCCATCAACAGCAGAGCCGAAGAACTCTCTTTAAAACAGGAACACAAAGGAAAGTATGATATTGTTATTTCGAAATCAGTTGCCCCTCTGGATAAGCTTTTCCTCTGGAGCAAGAATTTTATTAACCCCGGTGGTGAAATAATCTGTATAAAAGGCGGAGGTCTCGAAGTAGAAATCGCGGGTTTAATAAGGCTGATGAAAGGGCACAAAATGCGGATTATTGATTTTAATTTCGATAATAAATATAACATTGAAGGTAAAAAACTCGTAGTAATAAAAAAACTATAAAATATGAATATACTGTACAAAAAGCCGTCAAAAATATACTACTTACTGCTGATTAGTCTGATTTTTTCTTCTTCCGCTTATTCACAAAACCATAAAATCACGGGAAGAGTTTTCGATATTAAGACTTATAAGCCGCTCAGTTTTGCGACGATAAAAATCGCTGACAGCACTTACGGAACAACCTCTGACGAAGACGGCAGATTCATCATTAAAGTAAAAAAAGGATATTACACTTTATTAACATCGTATATAGGTTTCCACACCGACACGGCAAATTTTCTTGTTGAAGATACCGATGTTTCGAGAGAACTGTATCTGCGCCCTAATGAATTTACTACCGATGTTATTGAAGTTGAAGGCGAGGATCCCGCTTACGATATTATCAGAAAGGCAATTAAATATAAGAAAGAATTCAAACTAAAACTCAGAGAATACAACTACGATGCTTTCTCGAAATTTGTAATACGCTCCAACGTAAATCCTTTCAACGAGGAGAAGGGAAAACCAAAGGACACACTCTCCAAGGGGGAAAATCCAATATTCGGTATTCTTGAATCCGAGACCAAGGGATATTTCAAACAGCCCGATTTAGAAAAGCAAATCGTGATTTCGAAACGTGAAACCGCAAATATATCGCGCGGCTTTGCTATTCCTCTGATAGTCAATTTCTATGACGAGAAAATAGACCTCGGACAGATAAAAATTCCCGGACCGCTCGGCGACGACGCCTTTGATAATTATGAATATAAACTGACGGGCACTTCCATGATAGATTCAATCACCGTATTTAAAATTAAAGTAATTAATACTTCCAACCAGCGCCCGTTGTTTTTGGGAAATATTTACATACTCGACAGCCTTTACGCTCTGCTGAAAATTGATCTTGAAACGAACGGGTCTGAAGTGATACGCGGTATCGACAAACTGAGTTTTAAACAGCGGTTCACAAATTTTCCCGATAAGAAAAAAGAAGTTTTCTGGATGCCGACGGATATACAGATATATGCTGACGGGAGTTTTGCCGGCTTTATTAAATTCAGGGGAGAAGTATTCAGTATTGTATCCAATTACAATCTGAACGAAAAAGCCCCTCCGGGCATATTCGATGAATTTATAGTGAAAGTACTGCCGGACGCGAAAAAAGACTCCATTTACTGGCGGGATAATCAGTTAATAAAGAACACCGATGAAGAAAAACGTGCATACAAAAATATAGAAGTATCTGCTATTAAACGCTCGGGCAGAATTTCAATTACTCCATGGGGCGTTAATTACGGGAAATATTTCAGCACAAATTTCTTTGAGATGTACAGATTCAGCAATATAGCAGGCAGTGATCTGAGGTTTAACTTAAATTATTCAAATAACCTCAACAGAATTACGGCTTCAAGTTTTTTGGGATACGGTTTTTCAGATAAAAAAAGCCGTTTCGACGTATCCGGGTCCGCCCGGCTTTTGTATGACCGGAGTCTCCTTATCAGAGCATCGCTGTTTAAGAAACCTGTAATGCCTTTCATGTCAGATACATGGGGCGCCGTATTTCAAAACACTATCAACACATTATTTTACAAAGAAGAATTATTCTATTATTATTATTCGAGCGGATTAAACCTGCGCATAGCAAAGACTATAATCCCGCAGATACGAATCGGATTAAATTATACAAATGAAAAGCAGACAATCGCATATAACACTACTGACTATAGTTTCTTTTACAAAGACAATACATACAGGCAAAATCCGCCGATAAATGAAACATTCAGGCGCAGTATAGGCGCTGACCTCAGGCTCGACCCGAACGATTACAAAGCCATAGACTGGGGTGACGGTGATATCAGCAGGTTTCCCGTTACACAGTTTCCCTCACTTACAGTCGGCTTCGATTATTCCGGCAAAAGCCTTGGAAGTACTCTGGAGAACCGGAAATTCTATGTTAATATATTCGGACATCAAAGAATCAATAATTACATAAACATTAAATACCGCCTTGGCGCTGTCTTTCTCAACGGCTCGGTACCATTCCAGAATCTCGCATCATTTAACGTCACTAATCTGGGAACTGCCGAAGGACTCGCTTTTAATACGATGAAATACGGCGAATACCTCGGGAATAAAATCTATTTCATCAACTTTGAAAATGATTTCGGGAAATTCCTAATAGGAAACATTCCGATAATCAGGAACTTCAGATTAATCGGAATATTCAATGCAGGGCGAAGCGAAATTTCAGCGGACGTTTATGATTTTTCCGCATACAAAAATTTTAAATCAACAGACGGATATTTTGTTGAAGCAGGTTTTGGTATAGGCAGAATACTCGAGCTCTTTCGCATAAATCTCGCCTGGCGTCTTAACAATAACCTGGCAGGAAACAACTTTATGCTTAACCTGACTTTCGACAATCAGTAGATCAAATACTGAAATAGCTTCAGGACGAGCTTTTTTGCGAATATTTAAAAATTTTCGCGAGCATTTCTTTTTGCTCAAACGGCTTTATTATGACGTCATCCATTCCTTTTTCCGTAACTTCTTTCTTTGTGTCTTCTGAAATGTCAGCCGTAAGTGCTATCAGCGGCACGTCGTGATTTAAAACACCGGAATTCCTGTCACGGATTATTTCTGCCGCCTGGAAGCCGTTCATAACGGGCATCTGAAGGTCAAGGAATACAATATCATATTCCTTTTTTTCCATTATTTCGATTGCTTCCCTGCCGTTAACAGCTACGTCAAAATCAACAGACCATTTTTTCAGAAGCTGTACTATGAAAAACTGGTTCATAATATTATCCTCAACGATAAGCATTCTTACACCCGATAAATCAATTAAATTTTCCTCGCGGGCAAAGTCCTCAATTATTTTCTTCGATGATTTTCTGAACCAAATAGAAAAGAAAAACACAGAACCCTTTCCTGACCGGCTTTCAACTTCGAGTTTTCCTCCCTGCAAATCCACTAATTTCCTGGATATTGCAAGTCCAAGACCCGTTCCTCCGAATTTTCTTGTAGTATCCGTATAAGCCTGCGTGAAACTTTCGAATATTTTTTCCAGTTTATTCTTTTCAATACCGATTCCTGTATCTTTTACGCTGAATTTCACAAGTGATTCTTTCTCTTTATCTTCTACCTTCTCAACCGTAAGTTCAACTTTTCCTTCGAGAGTAAACTTCAAAGCGTTATCAATAAGATTTCCGAGAACCTGGTTCAGCCTTACAGGATCTCCGAAAACCACATCGTGAATATTTTCATCTGCCTGAACATTAAATTCCAGTTTCTTTTTATTTGCTTTTCCCGTAAAAGTGCGTTTAATCTCTCCGATTAATTTTTTCAGTCCGAATTCAATACTTTCAATTGAAATCT
>JAPLFI010000032.1 GCA_026390755.1 Ignavibacteriota bacterium | reverse complement strand
TTCAGATAACTCATTGCAAGGTAATACTGAGCTTTGTCGCTCACCGGGGAACCGGAAAATTTTATCTTCATATAAGAAAAATCTTCTATAGACTGGAGATAATCCTTTTTATCGTAATTTTTTTTTGCGACCTGAAAAGCTTTAGCAGGGTCATCTGTCTGAATATCGGTTTTATCGGACGAAGAGCATGCTCCGAAAACTAACGCTGTTAACAGCGTAAATACTAATAACTGAAATTTTACCACTCTGATTTTATCCTTTATTAATTTACTTGCTTCTGACAGCAAAAAATAAAACAATTGCGATTGCCGAAGCAATCACTATAACAGCCGGAACAATAAGTTTTGAAATAACGCTTTCCTCCGGCAGGGAAGCTTTCATAAAATCGTATTCATTATTCTGTACATACTCAAGATTATCCTGCCTGAAAACATCAAAGCTTTTATCAACGGGCGTTCCCGACCACAGCAATTCACCCGAAGGGCTCTCGATTCTGCCGGCGAATTTCACCGATGCCGAACGGGAAAGAATTTTATCGCCGAAAAGTCGTCCGGTTTTTGCTTCCGGATATTTCAGGCTAAACTCGGTATTATTAACAATAACCTTAAACGCGAGGCTGTCAAGTTCCGTTCCCTTTATTACTTTTAATCCCGGAAAGCGCAAATTAAAAACATCGTAAAAAAACTTCTCCTCCGCAGAACTTTTTTGCGCATCTGCATTTATTATCAGACGGAAAAATTTATCCTTGCCGATAACGGTTATCCTGTCCGCTACGGGGTCAAGACACCGGTTAAGAAGTCCTGATAACACGTCGTAATTAGAGCGCGGGAGTTCAGCCGCATCCTGCTGTGCCCGGCAACAACCTATCAAAAAGAACAGTATAAAAAATAAAACTCTTATTTTCATTTATAAATCAGCCGTAAATACCTCTGAGCTTCAGGACTTTTGAAACTTTATCAATTGCATAAATATACGCTCCGAGCCTCATAGTGGTTTCGTACTGCATTGCCGACTTGTAAACATTTTCAAAAGCTTCGTTCATCATGCGCATAAGGCGGTTATTAACATCGGGTTCATCCCAGAAATACCCGAGTCTGTCCTGTACCCATTCGAAATAGGAAACAATGACTCCGCCGGAATTGGCAAGTATATCCGGTATAACCATAATTCCCTTGCGTTCCAGAAACTTATCGGCGCTTGCGGCAGTCGGTCCGTTGGCGCCTTCAACAATTAAACGCGCTTTTATTCGCGAGGCATTAGAACCCGTAATCTGGTCTTCTTTTGCTGCCGGAACAAGTATATAACAATCGCATTCGAGAAGTTCCTCGTTTGTAATTTTATTTCCTATTTTAGCGTTTTTAAGTGAGCCGTTTTTCTTAACGTATTCTATTGCTTTCGGAATGTCAATACCTTCTTTATTATAATAACCGCCTGATACATCGCTGACTGCGACAATCTTTACGCCTTTTTCGGCGAGAAGTTTTGCGCTTACCGAGCCGACATTACCGAAACCCTGAACGGCGCATGTGGTTTCTTCCGGTTTAACGCCTTTTTTCTCGAGTGCCGCCATAGTGGCAATCATCACACCTCTGCCCGTGGCTTCCGTGCGTCCGCGCGATCCGCCTATTATTAGTGGTTTGCCCGTGACAACGCCCGTCACGGTTTTTCTCGCATGCATGCTGTAAGTATCCATAATCCATGCCATCACCTGTTCATTTGTGTTCATATCGGGAGCGGGTATATCGGTATCAGGTCCAAAAACTTCAAGGAGCGATGATGTATATCGCCGTGTAAGTTTTTCAAGCTCGGACTGTGACATTTTTGACGGATCGCATTTTACGCCGCCTTTCGCGCCTCCGAACGGTATATTCGCAATGGCGCACTTCCATGACATCCACGATGCAAGCGCTTTTACTTCTTCGATGTCAACGTCGGGCGCATAGCGTATGCCGCCTTTGGAAGGACCGAGAATATTATCGTGGATTACACGGTATCCTTCAAAAACTTCCAGCCTGCCGTCGTCCATGTGGACAGGAATGGAGATAATTACCTGTTTTACAGGTTGTTTAAGGTAGTTATATAATCCAGGATCGAGATTATACATTTTACAGGCTTTATCAAACCTGATAAGCATAGACTCAAACGGATTGGCTTCGCCTTTATGGTAAGGCGCGGGTTCTTTGTAAGTATCCGGCGACATATTATTATATAATTTAATTTGAGATATTTTCTAACCAATAAGTTAATATATAGCTTTTGTATTTTCAAGTTAGTAAATGTTAATAATCAATTGAATATCAAAATGAAATGGAGTATTTTAAAAAAAATAACATATTGATTATGAAAGCTATCAAATCGTTTCTTGCGGCAGTAATATTATCTTCTGTAATATTTTGTATATCTTCATGCGAAAAAAGAGAAGAACCACAGCAGAACTTCACCCCTCCGAAAGAGCAGACGGTTAACAAAGATCAGGAACTTAAACAGAAAGAAGAATTTCTCAGGATAAAAGAAGAACAGCTGAAACTCTGGGAAGAAAGGCTTATGAAATCTGACCCGAACTTCGGAGGAACACTTAAAGATACTATTACGAAAACCCCCGAGGGTAAAGATACATTAAAGGCAAAAGAAATTGTTACGACTAAAGAGAAAAAGCTTAACGAAAAAGAGAAAGAGCTTAATAAGCGGTTGGATAATCCGAAAGTAGCAATAAATGATTACCTTGAGTTTATTAAGCGCGGAATAGGCGACGATAAAACGTTTGATGCGAATATGACTAAAGCCAGTCAGGTGTGGGAAAGCAGGTCTCCCGACGCATTCAAGAAAAGCTATAAAAGCACTAAAAAGTTTATAGTTACAGAAGAGCCGACCGTTGTTTCACAAAAGGACGGAACCGCGAGCGTTAAGGTTAAAGTAAAACAGACATTCACCGGCAAGGACGGTAAAGAAGAGGAGAAGGAAAGTACCGTAGTTTATAATCTCTCGGCAGATAAAAACGGTAAATGGAAAATTAAAAGTAATCTTGTTAAATAAGTGTTAAGAGATAGAAATTTCCTATTATAAAAAAAAAGAATAAATTATGAGCATTTTAGCAAACAAAAAATCTAAAGTATTAGTACAGGGTATAACCGGTTCTGAAGGCACATTCCACACGACGCAAATGATGGAATACGGCACAAATGTTGTTGCCGGTGTAACACCCGGGAAAGGCGGCGAATTATTTCTTGAGAAAGTGCCGATTTTTAATTCCGTAAAAACAGCTGTGATGAAAACAGGAGCGGATGTATCTGTAATATTTGTTCCACCGGGATTCGCGGCTGATGCGATAATGGAAGCGGTTGACGGAGGTATTAACCTTGTGGTTTGCATAACGGAGGGAATTCCGGCGAAGGATATGGTGAAAGTTTATAATTACGTTCAGAGCCTTAACAGAGACGGCAGAAGCGTAAGGTTTATAGGTCCTAACTGTCCCGGTATTATAACACCGGGTGAAGCGAAAATAGGAATTATGCCCGGATTCATTCACATGAAAGGCAGAGTGGGCGTTATTTCGAGAAGCGGAACACTGACGTATGAAGCGGTTGACCAGTTGACTAAACTCGGAATCGGTCAATCTACATGTATCGGAATCGGCGGTGACCCCGTCATCGGCACGCGGTTTATTGATGCGATAAAACTTTTTCACGAGGATAAGGATACGGATGCAATAGTTATGATTGGTGAAATCGGCGGAAGCGCGGAGGAAGAAGCGGCGCTGTTTATAAAGAAATATGTGAAGAAACCTGTTATAGGGTTTATTGCGGGACAGACGGCTCCCCCGGGAAGGAGAATGGGGCACGCAGGCGCTATTATTGCCGGCGGTAAGGGAACAGCGGCGGAGAAAATGAAGGTGATGAGAGAATGCGGTATTCACGTTGTGGAATCGCCGGCGAATATCGGAATTGCCGTAAAAGCAGCACTGGATAAGAATAAAGCTAAGAATAAAGCTAAGGCTAAAGGTAAGACGAAAGATAAATCCGGTAAAAAATCTGCGAAGAAATCGGTGAAGAATAGTGGTAAGAAAGAAAAGAAACTTATAGATAAAACCGCGAAAAAAGTTAAGAAGGCTGAAAATAAAATAAAGAAGGCAAAAAAAAAGAAATAAGAGCAGTTGCCGCAGATTAACACAGATTAAAGAGCTTTTTTTAAGTGTAAGAACGAAGAGCGGGAGACACGAATTATAACGGGCTAAGGCAAATTACGATATAGAGCTGACAAGAATAAAAAGATAAGGGCAAAAACAAGGAGAATAAATGAAACTGACGATTATACGTATTAACAATGCGAAGTTTTTCGCGTATCACGGCGATCTTGAGCACGAAAAAGTGTTCGGTAACCAGTTTGAAGTTGATATAGAAATGCAATGCGACTTATCCGAACTGGGACACTCAGACAAACTTAATAAAACGGTCAACTATTTGTCCGTTTACAGCCTGGTTAAAAATTTATTCAGTAAGCATAAGTTTAACCTGGTTGAAACCGTAAATATTATGATATGCGAGTCAATAATTGAACATTACAAACCCGTGAAGAAAGTCAGAGTAAGCGTCAGAAAACCAAATGCACCGCTCGGTATTATTGATTCGGTTGAAATAATAAACGAGCTTGAACGCGAATGAGGGTTTTTCTCGGATTAGGTTCCAATATGCACAGCAGGCATGTTTTTATAGAGAAAGCAATTGAAGAAATATCCGGGTTTATGTGTACTGAGGTAATAAATACTTCTTCGCTTTATGAAACTGAGCCCTGGGGAATAGTTAAACAAAACAGTTTCATTAATTCAGCGGCGGAAATTGAAACAACGCTTGAGCCGAAAGAGTTATTAGCGAAAATAAAGGAAACAGAAGTGAGATTGGGAAGAGAAGTACGTGGAAGATGGTTGGAGAGGGAGATTGATATAGACATACTTTTTTATAATGACAGAATAATAAATAACGGTAATCTGACAATTCCTCACAGCGAGATACAAGACAGAAAATTTGTTCTCATTCCGCTAAATGAAATTGCACCGGATTTTAAACATCCCGTAAACGGAAAGACGATATCTGAGATGCTCGGGCAAACAAGAGACACGTCCCGGGTAATCAGATATATAAAATAAAACATGGAGAGTGAATTTGCAGGGAAGTGAAATTAAGTACATAGCTATCGAAGGAGTAATCGGCGCAGGGAAAACAACTCTTGCGAAAATGCTTGCGGAAAAATTGAATGCAAAACTTGTGCTTGAGGGTTTTGAAGACAATCCGTTCCTCGAGAAGTTTTACGAAGACAGGCCCAGATACGCATTCCATACACAGATACATTTTCTTCTTAGCAGGTATAAACAGCTGCTGAACCTCAGGCAGGACGATTTATTTCACGAATACCTGGTTTCGGACTATATTTTTGAGAAAGATAAAATATTTGCATATCTGAACCTTGCAAATGACGAGCTGGTTTTATACGAAAAGATTGTTTCTTATTTAGAGAAAAATATTATCATACCCGACCTGATTATATATCTGCAATCAACCGTCGGCAGACTGCTCGGAAATATAAGACACAGGGACAGGCCTGCGGAGCGGAAAATGGACGAACAGTATATACGCGACCTGAACGAAGGATACAACTATTTCTTTTTCAGGTTTAAGGCAACCAGGGTCATGATAGTAAATGCCGCGGATATTGACTTCGTTAATAATCAGGACGATTTTGAAAATCTTGTTTCGGAAATTCTTAAACCGATTCACTCGAATATTGAATATTTTAATCCTTCGGTACGAAAGGCGGCAGACAGTTAAGATGCTCTCCAGGTTTATATTTTTCGCTTTTATAGGATACATACTGTTAACCATCATAAAGTTTTTAATAAAGGCATTTACAGCGCCGCCGAAAAATCCGAAAGTAAACGACGGTAACAGCAGGACGGTAAAACAGCAGTCTGAAAATCAGTTTGATAAAAGCAAAGCTGTTGACGCAGATTTTGAAGAATTAAAATGAATATCAATCCCGCCGGAGTAAAAAATATACTCATTGTAAGACAACACAATCAGCTGGGCGATATGCTTTGTTCCGTTCCTCTCTTTGCCGCATTAAGAAAAAAGTTTAAAGACGCCTCGATTACGTTAGTCGCTTCGCCGATGAACTACAAATTTTTTTCCGGCGGGGTAAACCCTTTTATTGACGAAGTGATAGTTTATGATAAATCAACGGTAAAACACATATTCAGGTTTCTGAAGAAACTCAGGAGCAGGAAATATGATATCGGTATCGTTCCGTCTACATTTTCCATATCGAAGACTTCGCATTATATTAATTTCTTATCCGGCGCTAAGATAAGGGCGGGCGTGAACAGTATTAACGGAAAGACGAAAAAAGTCGGTTACCTGCTGAATGTTAAAAGCGACTTTTTCTGGGATGAAAAAAAAATGCACCAGACGGAAAGAAATCTTGATATCGGAAGGCTGATAGGCTGCGACCTGACGGAAGAAGAGAAAAAAAACGTCAGTATAATATTAAGCAAAGAGGAGACTGAATTTGCCGATAAATATGCGGCGGATAATTTTCCCGACAAAAGCAGAAAAATAATCGCTTTTCACCCGGGTGCTGGTAAAAAACCTAACAGGTGGGATAAGGATAATTTTGTAAAACTGATAAGAAAACTGTATGAAAAATACGGTTGTTATGCGGTGCTGACTTCCGGTCCGGTCGATACGGAAATTACGGATTATATAAAGGCAAGGCTTGAAGAGAGTAATATATCCGTAACAATTCCTTCGTGTATGACTGCGCGTGAAGAAGGTGCGATATTAAAAAAAACTGATTTATATATTTCCAACGATACGGGTATGATGCATGTGGCGGCGTATATGAATGCGGACGTTATAGGATTGTTTGGTCCGACACACGGATATGAATGGGCGCCGATAAACGATGAGGGGAGTTACATACAATCTCCGTCTGCGGATATAAATGAAATCACCGTTGATAATGTGTTCGAAAAAGCAATAAAACACATAGATAAAAACAATGTCTGAAAAAATACTTGCATCTGTTGACATCGGAACGAACTCTTTTCACCTCGTAGTAGCGAAGACGAACGATGAGGGAATTGTGAAAATTCTCACAAAGGATAAAGAAGTTGTCAGGCTTGGAAAGGGAGCTTCCGAAATGAAGTATCTTTCGGCGGAAGCTATGGACAGGGCGATTACGGTGTTAAAAAGATTCCGGCTTGTATGCGATTCATACAACGCCGAAATCAGGGCAGTTGCTACAAGCGCGGTACGGGAAGCGATTAACAGGGATGTTTTTTTGAATCGCGTGATTGATGAAACCGGCATACACATTGAAGTCGTCTCGGGATATGAAGAGGCGCGCCTCATTTATCTCGGACTACTTCAGGCGCTTCCCGTATTTGATAAACAGATACTGATGATTGATATTGGCGGCGGAAGCACGGAATTCCTGATAGGGAAAAAGGGAAACATACTGTATGCGAACAGTATAAAAGTAGGTGCGGTGCGGCTGACGGAAAAATATTTCAGCAACGGCAGGATTCTGAAAGAGAATGTTGAAAATGCGGGAATATACGTCAGAAGCATTATAAATCCCGTTGTAAGACATCTGAAAGGTTTTAATTATGAAAACGTTATCGGTACTTCCGGAACAATACTTAATATAGGTTCCATTATTTACGCAGTCAATCATCCGCTCAATGCGGAGCAATTCAACTTCAATAATTTCACTTACACGTCAGACGAGCTTTCTGAAGCCTTGAAAATAATAATTAAATCCGGGACGTCCGGAAGAACTTTTTATAATGTCAGAAAAATTGCAGGACTGGATCCATCAAGAGCCGATATTATTACCGCTGGTGCTATTATACTCTGGCAGATATTTTCGGAATTAAATCTCAAAGAAATAACATTATCAAAGTACACTCGACTCGGAAGATTTGATGAATGTGCGTTACAGAAGCGTTGTAAATCTTGCCAAACACTGTAATTACGACGAGCCTCATGCGAGGCAGATATACCGGTTTGCCGTGAAAATATTCGATACGCTTAAGGATGCATTCGGGCTGGACGATAAGGATAAAGAGTATATTGAAGCGGCTTGCCTGCTTCACGATATCGGACACAGCATATCACACTCACAGCATCACAGGCATTCATACTATCTGATAAGGAATTCGGAACTGCTTGGCTTTAACGACGAAGAGATTGAAATTATAGCTAATATAGCCCGCTATCACAGGAAATCGAATCCGAAAGAGAAGCACATTGAATTTGAAAAACTAAATCCCGGCAATAAGAAGAAAGTGAAAATGCTTGCGGGAATACTCAGGATTGCAGACGGGCTTGACAGGGGTCACAGCGCGAATGTTCAGAATATACAGCTGAGTATATCGGGTAAAGTTTATAAAATCGGAGTGCTGGCGGAAGATTCGAAAGACGTTACACTGGAGATATGGGGAGTGAATCTGAGGAAAGAATTATTCGAAGAAGTATTCGGATATACGGCGGAGATAACGCAGATTTACAATTAATAATGAAGAATAAGAGCAAAAGAGATTCGGACGCGAATTTACACGAATAGCGCGAATAAAAGATTTGTCAGAATAAAAGCTTTTGCCACAGATTATACAGATTAAAAAAACTTTTTAAGAATTAGAGCAAATAACTATTTAAAATAAAAGGAGAATTTATGAAAATCGGTATTACATGTTATCCGACATACGGAGGAAGCGGCGTTGTGGCGACGGAGCTCGGTAAGACGCTGGCGATGAGAGGGCACGAAGTACACTTCATTTCTTATGCGATGCCTTCGAGATTAAGTACGTATGTGGGGAATATTTTTTATCATGAAGTGGAAATGTACAGTTATCCGTTATTTGATTTTCCTCTGTATTCTATTGCGCTCACAAGCAAGATGGTGGAAGTTGTGAAATTCAACGAACTTGACCTTATTCACGCGCATTACGCTATTCCGCATGCAACGAGCGCATACCTCGCAAGAGAAATCTTAAAAAATGAGAGAAAGAACAGCAGAACGATAAAGATTATAACAACACTTCACGGAACGGATATTACTCTTGTCGGACTGGAGCCTAGTTTCCTTGCTACTATGAAGTTCAGCATAGAGCAGTCGGACGGAGTAACGGCAGTGTCGAACTTCCTTAAGGAAAAAACACTTTCAAATTATCAGATTGAAAAAGACATCGAAGTAATTCCAAACTTCATAGATACAGTAAAATATAACCGCGCGTCGGCGGCTCAAACCGGTTGTTTTAAAAAAAACTTTGCCGCAGGTAATGAAAAAATTCTGATACACACTTCAAATTTCCGTCCGGTAAAAAGAATTCGGGATGTTGTGAAGATTTTTTCGAAGGTGAGAGAGAAGATTCCCGCGCGTCTTATACTCGTAGGTGACGGTCCCGAAAGAAGCGAAACGGAAAGGTTATGCAGAGAACTCGGAATCAGCGAATTCGTGAAATTTATGGGTAAGCAGGATTCAATCGCAGAACTGCTTGCTATATCAGATTTATTCCTTATGCCGTCGCAGACGGAGAGTTTCGGATTATCGGCGCTTGAGGCGATGAGCTGTGAAGTACCGGTGATTTCTTCGAGCGTAGGCGGCTTGCCCGAGCTTAATGTTCACGGAGAAACTGGCTATATAGCGGAATTCGGAGATACGGAAAGAATGGCGAAATACGCCGTGGAACTGCTGACTAATGAAAAGAAATACGGCTTGTTTGCGAAAGCCGCGCGTGAGAGAGCGGAATTTTTCAATGAAGATAAAATCGTTGATATGTATGAACGGTTTTACGAGAAGATTTTAATGAAATAAGAGCCATAGCCACAAATTACACAGATTAAAAATAAGAGCGGAAGAACTTTTGACACGAATTTGCACAAATTATCGCGAATTAAAGAACGAATTTATTTGATTAAAAGCGGAAGATCTTAACACTTAATACTTACTTTCTTACCGGTTTATCTTTGCGGGGATTAAATCCCGGAAGAGTTAGCTGAACGCTGGTTATCTGAGTCTCAGGGATATACTGTCCTTTCGGATTCTTATCAATTCTGATTTTTGATACTTTCTGATTTTCACCGAACGAAACGAGCATATTTTCTCCGTCAACTACGTTGACTCCGTTCCCTTTTTTTTCTTCGTAAAGAAAATAGATGCTTTGCGAATTCTTTATAATATTAACGAACTTAATCGTATCATTTTCAAATACAATTTTTATATCGCGTCCCGTCATCTGGTCGAACCTGTCAGGGAATACGGTGTTTTCGTTCTCAACGAGAAGAAAAGAATTCACCGAGCCGCTCAGCGCATCATTTTTTTTTGAATATACGTAAGAAAGCTTCCTGCCGGTTATACCGGCGTATATCGAATCTCCCGTAAGCTGAAGATTGTCCTGCCATACTATAGCTTTGAAAAAAAGCGATACCTGTTCGGCATTATCATCCGTTGTTTTCGCAAAAACAGCGGTATCGCTTTTTGCGAGGAATGTGCCCCGTATAATTTCTACTTTTTCTTTTGCAATGTAACGTTCGGGTTTAGTGCGGTAAGTTTCGAGAATACTGCTGTAAATAAGGAGCGTATCTTTTTCACCCTCAGATAAATCGGTAACTTGCTCAAGTTTAGAATTTCCTTTAATGAAAGAATACTTTTCCCGTTCATAGTTCTCGGCGTAATTGCCGGTAATTACGATTCGGTTAGTTGAATTCAGGATTATCACGTTACCCGAGGCGATACTTTTTTTCTCGAAAGAATAATCTGTAAGTGTATCCGAATATATAGTGCTGGAATCACTTTGAATACTGACTTTATTCCACGCGAAAGTTTTTCCCGCGCGTTTGAAGAAATCTATATTTTCCGCTTTAATCACAGCCGAATCCGTTGTTACGACAACATTACTGCGCGCGAAAGAATCTTCAGTGCCGCGCAAATAAGTAAGTTCATCTGAAGTAATGCGGTAAGCGGGGTTGATAATAATAACGTTGCCTTTGAAAACAGCTTTGGCTTCGCCGAAGAAATAAACGCCGCCATCCGCGCGGACTGTTGCATTCGGGTCTTTTAACGTAACGCCTCCCTCGCAGAAAGCCCTGCTGTCGTTTCCGTAGTATATTGCTTTGGATGTATAAAGAGAAAGAGTATCCTGAAGTATCTTAACATCACCGCGCAATTCAATGCGGTTTTCATCGAGATACTGAACGGCGGTATTACAGTACGCCTGAACGCGGCCGTGAACGATATAAACATTGCCGGTGGCTTCCCGTACCGACTTGCCGTCTTCCGTGCGTCCTGTGAGTTTATCGCTTCGCTTCAGTTCAATTTTATCCTGCGGAAACAGCAAAGCCGGTATGAACAGAAAAAAAAGGATAAAAGTAATACAACTTTTCATTGATTAAACGTGCCCGTTACCTTATAAATTGTATAGTTTTTGAGATTCTGGTCTGAGAGGAAGCCGATTCCCTCGACCTCTTCTTTCGGAGTTTTTATTTTCACATATACATCCGTTGAAACTTTTTGCGTTTTATTATCCCAGTACAGCTTTTCGGTTTTAAGAATACTGCCTTCCTGATTAACCACAACGACGCTGTCATATATTTCAATATTCCTTGAAGGTTCCAGAACTTTACCGCGTTTGCTGGTAAGCGTGGATACATTCACACCCTTATTATAGAAATCAACTTTCGCACCTGAATCAATCAGTGTATATCCTTTTTTCTTAAAAGCAGAAATGTGCCCGGCTCTCAATACAGCTTTAACATTTCCCGAATCGGAAAATGACACTGTAGAATTCCAGCTTTCCTGTTCGGGTATATTTTCTGCATTGAGGTCAATACGCGGAGGTTCCATTTTATTTTCGCAGGAAAATAAAACTACAACGGACAATAGAACGAAAATATACGGGAAATAAGTTTTCATCAAAGTCCGAGTTCAACGAGTGTATGTATATGCAGTACTCCCGCAAGTTTATTCTTCTGGTCGAGAATAATAAGTTGTGTGATTTTATTCTTCTCCATTATCTCGAGAGCTGTTTTGGCGGCTGTATTATCGGATATAGTTTTAGGATTACGGCTCATCATGTCAGCGGCTCTGATCTCATTCGCGTCGAAATCTTTTCCGAGCAGACGCCTGATGTCGCCGTCGGTTATCATACCTTCGATTTTCGATTTATTCATAACAACGGCACAGCCGAGCCGTTTTGAGGATATTTCATAGATAACGTCTTTTAACTTTGTTTTAAGGCTGACTGCGGGTACATTTTTTCCCTTTACCATGATATCCCTGACTTTCAGCAGAAGTTTCCTGCCGAGTATTCCGCCCGGATGCAAATAAGCGAAATCTTCTCTTGTAAATCCGCGTTTCTGAAGAAGCGTGACTGCGAGCGCATCGCCGAGAACAAGCATGACAGTAGATGAAGAAGTAGGCGCAAGATTATGCGGACAGGCTTCTTCGCTGACCGAAGCGTCGAGAACGACATCGCATACTTTAGCGAGGTCAGAATTTACATTTCCCGTAATAAAAATGATTTTAGTTTTCAGTTCTTTGAAGAAAGGAATAAGGGTTTTAATTTCATTAGTTCCCCCGCTTTTCGAAATAAGAACGATGACATCATTTTCTTCGACAATACCGAGATCTCCGTGAATGCTGTCGGCGGAGTGAAGAAAGACAGAATGTGTGCCGGTTGAATTGAGTGTTGCAACGATTTTCTGCGCGATAATGCCGGATTTCCCCATACCGGAAATAATGGCTTTACCTTTGCATCTGAAGATCAAATCTACGGCTTTAAGGAAATTATTCCGGAATTCCCACTGCTTAAGAAAACGGCTCTCAAGTTCGGAAATAGCTTGTTTCTCTTTTGTAACTACCGTTCTGGCGTTTTTTAAGTCTTTTTCCAAATTGTATTATTATTAAGTAAAATTAATGTATTTCAAGTTCAAGGTAAATGGAAATTTAAGTAAGAGCTTTTACCTCAGATTAACCAAGTGTTAAACGAAAGATATTTTCAACTCCCTTGTTAACTCTTGATAAAACGAATAAATATGAATATATTTGAATAAAAACGAATACATGGGAAAAACTATAACATTGCGCATAGACGACGGTAAATACAAAGTATTTAAAAATGCTGCCGCCGGAGAAAACAGAAGCATATCAAATTTTATTGAAAATGCCGCATACTCTTATCTTGTCAGCGACCAATACGTAAGTGACGAAGAAATGAAAGAAATATCCTCGGATAAAAAACTTAGTGAAGGAATCAGGAAAAGTTTAAGCGACATCAAGAAAGGCAAGTTTAAGATTGTCCGCTAAATATATAATTGCAGAAACAGAGACATTTTCTAAACATATCGCTATTCCTGACTATGAGCAATTATCAAAAAAACTAAACAATTTTATTTATCCTCAGCTTACGGAAAATCCGCATTTCGGGACGAACATAAAGAAACTAAAGGGTGAATTTGAAGGATTATACAGATACAGAGCAGGCTCGGTACGTGTTTTTTATACCATAGATGAAAAATCAAAACATATCTTTATGCTTGAAATCCAAAAAAGAAAAAATGCGTATAAAAAGAAATAACTTTAAGGGTTAAACGGAAAAAAGGGGCAGACTGAAAATGACAGATAACATGATAAGAAAAGGAACCGAGCATGTGCTGACGATAACGGCACTGAGCTCGGAGGGGAAGGGTATAAGCAGGCAGGAAGGCGGTTTTGTCGTTTTCTGCGATCAGGCTCTGCCTGGGGATACTGTAAGAGCTATGATAAAAAAAAAGAAGCATAATTACGCCGAAGCAGAAATTACGGAAATAATCACAAAGTCGGATTCAAGGACAGAGCCGAAATGCAGACATTTCGGGATATGCGGCGGATGCAAACTTCAGAATTACGATTACGATAAACAACTCGAATATAAAACGTCAGCCGTAAAAAATGCTTTTGAACGAATCGGCGGATTTGAAAATCTGACGGTTCCTGCCGCAATCGGATGCGGGAATATTTTTTATTACAGGAATAAGATGGAATTTTCTTTTTCAGACGATAAATGGGTGGCGAAGGAAGATATCGGGAAAGAAAGGGAAAGGTTTGCACTCGGCTTGCATGTTCCGAAATTCCATTCGAAAATAATCGACATAACGGAATGTCATCTTCAGTCGGAATTATCGTATAATATCGTAAACTTCTCCCGCGAGTTTTTCAAGCAAAAAGGCGCGGGCATTTATTCGACAAGGACACACGACGGATATCTGAGATTCCTGCTTATCAGGACGGGCACAAATTCCCGAGAAGTGATGGTGAACCTGATTACATACAATTACGATGAAATACTGATATCGGAATACAGAGAAAAGATTCTGGAATTATTTCCTCAGATAACGACACTTGTAAATTCATTCACTCAGAAAAAAGCGCAGGTTGCGTTTGCAGAAGAAATGGTTATACTTAAAGGACACGGTTATATATACGAATATCTGAATTCCGGCGGCAGGGAATATAAATTCAAGATTTCCCCGAACTCATTTTTCCAGACGAATACAAAACAGGCGGAACGGCTGTACAAAATAGCGGCTGAATTCGCAGAACTGAAACCGGCTGACAGAGTGCTGGATTTGTACTGCGGGGCGGGTTCGATATCCATTTTTATTTCGGGGAATGTTGAAAGGGTAAAAGGTGTTGAACTGATAAAGGAAGCAATTATGAGCGCGGAAGAGAACGCAGAGCAGAATGGTGTAAAAAATACTGAATTTGAATTGTCAGATATAAAAGACTATCTTGTAAGAGATAAGGAAGGGGCAGACGAATCAAGCGGGTTCAATAAAGTGATAGTTGATCCGCCGAGATCAGGACTGCATCCCGATATATGCGAAATATTAAGCAATACCAGGCACGAAAAGATTGTATATGTAAGCTGTAATCCCGGAACACAGGCAAGAGACCTGCAGATAATATGTTCGAAAGGGAATTATCGCTTAAGCAGGATACAGCCCGTTGATATGTTTCCGCAGACGTATCACGTTGAAAATGTGGCTGAGTTAATAAGTGTTAAGTGTTAAGAGTTAAGTGTTAAGTGTTAGACGAAAGATATTTTCAATTAAGATTTTTTCAAACACAAGAAAAAAAAGCTAAACTAAATGTGAAACTTTACCAATTTTTTAAATTAAAATTGGAGATGCAGTATGGAAAACAAAGCAAAGATTCTCTGGGTTGATGATGAAATAGACCTGTTAAAATCGAATATCATGTTTCTCGAGCAAAAGGGATACACAATGTTTGAAGCGACGAACGGCGATGATGCCGTGCAGATAATAAAAGATAACGATATTGACCTTGTATTCATGGATGAAATGATGCCGGGCAAGGGAGGGCTTGAAACGCTGATTGAAGTAAAGGAGATAAAACCTTCGCTGCCCGTGGTTATGGTTACGAAGAACGAAACAGAAAGTCTGATGGAAGACGCGATAGGGAAAAAAATATCAGATTATCTGCTTAAACCGGTAAATCCCAGACAGGTTCTGCTTGTCTGTAAGAAAATTCTCGACTCAAAAAGACTCAAAGGAGACCAGGTTTCAAGGGATTATATAACGGAGTTCAATCAGATATCCATGTCGCTTATGGAAGAACTTTCGTGGGAAGACTGGATTAACATACATATCAAAATGACTAACTGGGAGGTCGAACTTGACGAGCATCCTGAACTGGGGCTTAAACAAATGGTTCATGACCAGCGAAGGGAATGCAACGTTGAATTCTCGAAGTTTGTGGAAAAAAATTACAGACAATGGCTGAACACGCAGTCAATTCAGGAGAATCCCGTACTTTCGAACCATATAGTTGACAAGTTTGTAATTCCGGAAATTGATAAAAACGAATCGGTTTTTTTCTTTGTAGTGGACTGCATGAGGCTTGACCAGTGGCTTATGATGGAGAAATATCTGAATGAATATTTCCGCATATCAAAATCATATTATTATTCACTTCTGCCGACTGCAACGCCTTACTGCAGGAACGCCATATTCGCAGGGTTATTCCCGTCGGATATCGAGAAACACTATCCTAACCTCTGGAAATCGAATGATGATGACGAAAACTCGAAGAATAATTTTGAAAGAGAATTTCTGCAGAAACTTCTTGACAGGCGGCGCATCAACCTGCGCAACGAGGTGAAATATACCAAGATTATGGATTCGGATTTCAGCCGTGGGATTGAAAACAAAATTCTTTCTTTCACCAACAATCATTTAAATGCTGTTGTGATCAACTTTGTTGACATGATTGCGCATTCGCGGAGCGATAACGCAATACTCAGGGAAATTGCTCCGGATGAATCGGCATACAGGTCGCTTACAGAATCATGGTTTGAGCATTCGTCATTTTTCGGAATGCTGAGGCAGTTAGCGGGAAAACCGAATATAAAGATAATTATTACAACAGACCACGGAAGCATACGGTGTCTGCACGGCGTGAAAGCTATGGGGGACAGGGAATCATCAACAAATCTGCGTTATAAATACGGGAGGAATATCAAAGCCGATGCGCGGAATGCGATTTTTATCAAGAACCCAACAGACTATAAACTTCCGCTCAGAAACGGAATTGTGAATTATATAATAGCCAAAGAAGATTTCTATTTTGTTTATCCGACTGATTATCATCGCTATCTGAATCAGTATAATGATACATTCCAGCACGGCGGTATATCAATGGAGGAAATGATACTTCCGGTGATAACACTCGACAGTAAAGGATGATACTGAGGTCGGAAAACGAAGAAGAAACAATTACTGCGGGAGAGAAATTTGCCACGGGATTAAAACCCGGAGACGTTCTGGGTCTTGAAGGAGAGTTAGGCAGTGGTAAGACCCGTTTCGTTAAAGGAATCTGCCGGCATTTTCGTGTCATTGACAGGGTCAACAGTCCGACCTTTATACTTGTTAATGAATATACAGGCGAAGTACCGGACGTCGGCGGACAAATCACGATATATCATTTTGATCTTTACAGAATTATAAATCCTGCGGAGCTGGATACAATAGGATTTAATGAATATATAAGGAAAGATTCTATAGTAATTATTGAATGGTGCGAGTTTGCAGAAAAATATCTCGGGAAAGTGTTTAATAAAGTCAGATTTGAACATGGAGACGATGAAAATATAAGAATAATTAAATTTTAAGAAAATATTTTAGAAGTAAGTGTTAAACGAAAGATATTTTCAACGAATAAGAGCAATTTTGAATATTTTACTTTTAGAGTGCGCTACACGAAAAATTGAATTTGCCTATTACAAAAACGGCAAATTTATTATATTAAACGTCCTCGAAACCGAAAAAAATGCTGATTCCCTTTTATATGTGATGAGGGAAGAATTTCGAAGATACAGTTTCGGATTCGATGAAATTGATATTGTAGGTCTTTCGAACGGTCCGGGTTCGTTTACCGGACTGAGAATCGGCTCAGCTGTTGCGAAAGGGATTTGCTTCGCGGGGAAAAGCAGACTGATAGAAATTGTAACGTTGGATATAATTGGCGGGAAATGTAAACATGCGAAGAACTTTTCAGAAAAAAATTCTTCGCGCGGAGAAGAGTTTACAGCTTTAATTTTTTCGAATTCGAGAACCGGCGAGTTTTATTCCTCACGGTATAAAAAAGACGGAAGCGGTATTACAAGGGTATCGGATTATAAATTGATTAAAACCGAGGACTTAATCTCTTATGATATAAAGTGCGTTATTAACGAAAAGATTGATTTCCGGTTTCCGGAGAATTTAACCGTGATTGATGTGTCGGGTGAATCCGGAATGGTACCTTTTCTGGAATTAGTTAAAGAACGGGTAGTCAAAGAAGAGTTTGATGACTACAGAACATCGGAGCCTTTTTACATGAAAACGTTTGTTCCTTTAAAAACAATTAAGTGTTAAGAGAAAGATATTTTCGAATAATCAGTATTATTTTATAAATTTAAATTTACTAAAATGGCTTGGTTTAAAAGGTCTAAAGATAATATAACAACGGATAAACCAAAACAGGACCTTCCCGACGGAATGTGGATTAAGTGCGACGATTGCGGCGAGATGATGCATAAAAAGCAATGGGATGCAAATTCATATACCTGTATAAAATGCGGTTTTCATTTCAGGATAGGGAGCGAAGAATATTTTAAACTTCTGTTTGACGAGGGATCGTTCAGGGAATTTGATAAAAAAATGAAATCTGTTGACCCGCTGAAATTCACGGATACAAGACCTTATGACAAACGTATAGAGGAAACAATGAAGAAAACCGGGCTTAGTGACGCAATAAGATGCGGTACTGGTGAGATAAATTCTTTTCCGGCGGTTTTATGTGTTATGGATTTTAGTTTTATCGGAGGCAGTATGGGAAGTGTTCTTGGCGAAAAAATTGCAAGGGCAATTGACAGATCTTTGAAAAACCGGCATCCCCTTATTATTGTTTCTTCCAGCGGCGGAGCGAGAATGATGGAAGGTGCAATTTCGCTTATGCAGTTAGCAAAGACATCTTCAAGGCTTGCAAAGCTCGCAGAAGAAAAAGTTCCGTATATATCGGTTATTACGAATCCGACGACAGGCGGTGCAAGCGCGTCTTATGCTATGCTCGGCGATATCAATATGGCAGAACCGAATGCGCTTATAGGGTTCGCGGGACCAAGAGTTATCAAACAGGCAACAGGAAAAGACCTGCCGAAAGGATTCCAGAGATCGGAATTTTTATTAGAGCACGGATTCCTTGACCTGATTGTTGACAGAAAAAATCTGAAGGATAAACTTGGACAATTGCTGAAACTGCTGGCTAACTAAGTGTTAAGTGTTAAGAGTTAAGTGTTAAGCGTTAAGTGTTAGGTGTTAGGTGTTAAATGTTAAGTGTGAAAAATGAAAGTTATTAAGAAAATAAAACCCATTCAGGAAATTGCCGATTATTGCCGAAGAACAGGCAAGACGATAGGATTTGTACCGACAATGGGATACCTTCACGAAGGACATGTTGCCCTTATGCTCGCAGCAAAAGACGAATGTGATATTGTTGTTACAAGCATATATGTCAACCCTGCGCAGTTTGGTCCTGATGATGATTTTGATAAATACCCTCGAGATTCCCTCAACCGACGAGATGTATCCGAAAAACTATAAAACATATATCTCCGTTAATGATTTATCGGACAGGCTTGAAGGAAGACACAGACCCGGACATTTTACAGGTGTAGCAACGATTGTCCTGAAACTGTTTAATTTAGTAAAACCGCACAGGGCATATTTCGGACAGAAAGACGCCCAGCAGGTAGTGATAATTAAAAAGATGTTAAATGACCTCAATATTAACGTGAATCTGCGAATCTGCGATACAATCCGCGAAGAAAACGGACTGGCAAAAAGTTCGAGGAATTCATACCTTAGCGATTCACAAAAAACAGAAGCCGCTGTTCTATATGAAGCGCTTACCGAAGGCAAAAGAATAATTTCCGAAGGAGATTTTAAGACCGCAAAAGAAATTATAAATAATTTAAAGAGTTTAATCGAAGCAAAATCTCCCGACAGTTCAATTCAATACATAGCAGTTACGGATAACACAGAGCTGAAAAAAATCCGGAATCTGAAAGAATACGAAGGTGAAGTGCTGTTATCTCTTGCTGTGTATTTCGGTAAAACAAGGCTCATCGACAATATTTTGTTTGAAAAAACGTCTCTTGTTAAAGGTTAAATATTAACACTTAACACTTAACACTTAACACTTAACACTTAACACTTAACACTTAACACTTAACACTTAACACTTAACACTTAACACTTAACACTTAACACTTATAAATTGAAATTAGCAACTATAATTTTAGCCGCAGGTCAAGGCAAGCGGATGAAGAACCCCGATAAATCTAAGGTAATGTTTGAAATGAACGGCAAGCCGATGATTGAATATGTAATAAATCTCGCAATCAGAATTCATTCTGACTTTATTATTCCGATTGTAGGGCATCAAAAGCAAAGCGTTATTGATTTCTTGACGATGGAATACAAAGAACTATTTTCAGGACGCGATAACCGTATTAAATTTGCTCATCAGGATGAACAGCTTGGAACGGGACACGCGATTATGCAAACGCAGGAGCATCTGAAAAATTTCGAAGGGAATGTCCTGATATTATCAGGTGATGTTCCTCTGCTGAAATACGAAACGGTAACTAAATTTATGGATTACCATAACAGCAATAATTTCAAAGCCAGTCTGATATCGGCAATATTTGAAAATCCGTACGGATACGGGAGGATAATTCGGGATAAAGACGGCACATTCACGGATATTATAGAAGAAAAAGACTCCTCCGCCGAAGTAAGAAAAATAAAGGAAATTAACTCGGGTATATACATAGTTGACTGTAAGCTTTTATTCGAGGCTTTGAAGACGATCAAAACCGATAACTCTCAGGGAGAATACTACCTTACGGATATTTTCGATTATTTCCGTGATAACGGAATAAAAACAGGCGCTATACCGGTTGATAACAGTATAGAGATTACGGGAGTTAATACGATTGAACAGTTAAAAGAACTTGAAAAAAACTTTGGAGAATGAAAAATAAAAAAATAAAACCCGAACCGATTGTAAGCGTTTCGGGGATTAGAGGAATTTACGGTGAGTCACTTACGATTCCCGTTGCCTCCGAATACGCTCTGGCATTCGCGCAATACTGCAGGAAACATTCTAAATCAAGAAAGATTTTTGTGGGACGGGACGGCAGGGAAAAAGGCGAAGAAATTTCAGCCGTAGTTATTTCTGTTTTCCAGATATCAGGTTTTGAAGTAACTGATATTGGCGTTGTTCCCACTCCGACGGTGCAGATTGCAACGGAGAAATCGAAAGCGGCAGGAGGTATTGTTGTAACCGCTTCTCATAATCCTCAGCAGTGGAATGGGCTGAAGTTCCTTAATTCTGACGGCACTTTTCTCACTGGTGAGCAGATAAAAGAACTGAAAGATAATTACGCAAAAAAGAATTTCGGATTCTTAAATCATGAAAAATATTCTTCCGTAAAAGAAGACAAGACATGGCTCGGCAAGCACATAAAGTATTGTTTAAAGCCCTCGCTTGTGGATATTAGCAAGGTCAGAAAGAGAAAATTCAAGGTTGTTGTTGATGCTGTAAATGCCGCCGGCTCTGTGATAGTGCCGGAACTGTTGAGGGAACTCGGATGTGTGGTTATTGAATTGTTTTGTGACGGTTCGGGAATTTTTCCTCACACACCGGAGCCAATTCCGGAAAATCTGACACTCTTATCAAAAGCCGTTATTAAACATAAAGCAGACCTCGGAATATCGGTTGATCCTGACAGTGACAGGCTTGTGATTATTATGGAAAACGGGAAGCCATATATTGAAGAATATACGGTTGTTACGGTAATCAGGAATGTTTTGAAGAACAGCTCTAAAGTTAACAAAAAGGTAGCCGTAAATATGTCAACTACAAGGGCTGTTGAAGACGTCGCCGCGGAATTTGGCGCGAAAGTTTTCAGGAGCGCTGTCGGTGAAATAAACGTTGTTAATGAAATGAAGTTAAACGGGGCTATTGCCGGAGGTGAAGGTAGCGGCGGAATTATAGTACCTGCCGTTCA
>JAPLFI010000339.1:2447-2791 GCA_026390755.1 Ignavibacteriota bacterium | reverse complement strand
TATCTTTAATTCGCAATAATTAGTGTCAATTCGTGTAAAAAAAGTTTTTCTATTTTTTCAGGCTGTCGGTTTTTATCACCGCCGTCGAGTCGGATTTCTTCGTTGCCGTTGAATCAACCCAGATATTTCCTTCCGGCGGCTTTCCGTTCGGAGGATTTGTTCCCTGAAGCGACAGCACATAACTACCCACCAGTTGAATCTGTTTCGGATTCAACTGTGTTTTCCATGTTATCATTCCTTTAGCCGGCACGCCGTTTGATATTGTCGAGAAAACATTTCTAATCCCGCCGCCGTTAATCCAGTACTGGTCTGTGAGGTTCGGTCCCACCGTACCCCCGGCGTTT
>JAPLFI010000339.1:0-2372 GCA_026390755.1 Ignavibacteriota bacterium | reverse complement strand
CCCCGGCGTTTTCACCGTGACAGCTTACGCAGTTTGCTTTGAATATTTCATTTCCCTTCGATATATCCGCCGCATCGGTTAACTGCACAACATTGTTCTCGTTTATTAAAGCGCCTGACCTGATAAGCTCGTCTTTCCGGATCTGCGCCGCAGTAACTTCTGCCATATATTCGTCTAATGATGAATTAGGTTTTTTCATCACGTGAAAGATCAATAAATAAACGAGAGCAAAGGCGATGGTCAGTAAAAACAGAAATTTAAACCAGGCGGGCGGAGGATTGTCGAGTTCCTGTATGCCGTCATATTCGTGGTCTTTCATCAGCAGGTCGCTTTCCGGTGCCGTTGCCAGTACTGCTTTCGCTTTTTTCGGCTTACGCTCGGCTGATTCGAAAATCATAATCGAAGCAAAAAGCACTGCCAGCGTAAAAAGCAATCCCGCAAGCATTAAATATACGAAAGTTTCCGTGCTTCCCTCGCGCGGGGCTTCCGTCTGCGCGAACAGCACAGTGTTTGATATCGCCGTTATTGCAAAAACGAAAAATCCTGTTAAGATTTTATTATTCATCTTTTAAAATTTTAATCTTCAAGTGGAAGTTTTTCTGATTCTTTCAGGTAGTTCTTATCCAGACGCCATATCCATATAACGACAGCGAAAAATAAAAAGACAAAAAGAAACATTGCCGCTATTCCGAAAATATTTAACCATTCAACCGACTGTAAATGCTGACTGAACATTGTTTTTATTATTTAGTTGTTTGAACTTTGATATCCGTGCCGAGTCTTTGCAGATATGCTATCAGGGCGATTATTTCCTTATCGCTCGTCACATCAACACCCTGCTTTTGTAAATCCCCGGCAATCACATCTGCCTGTTTCACAAGGTCGTTGTTCGCAGTTTTTTCGTAACCCTGTATATACGGTACTCCGAGCGTTCTCATTGCATTAATCTTGGATTCCGTTGTTGCTGTATCAAGTGTCTGTTCATACAGCCACAGGAATTTCGGCATCAGCGAGCCCGGTGAAACCGTAGGCGGGTCCTGCATGTGCAGGTAATGCCACAGGTTCGGATACTTCATACCTTCCCGCATTAAATCGGGTCCCGTGCGCTTCGAGCCCCAGAGGAAAGGATGGTCGTAAACATATTCGCCGGCTTTTGAGTATTCTCCGTACCGCTCGGTTTCCGAACGGAACGGGCGCACAAGCTGTGAATGGCAGGAAACGCATCCCTCGCGTATATATAAGTCCCTGCCCTGCAGTTCAAGCGGTGAGTATGGCTTAACGCTTGCAATGGTCGGTATATTTGATTTAATTAAAAAAGTCGGTATTGCTTCAACAAGTCCGCCGATAAGTACAAGTACAACTGCGAGTAAAGCGAACTTCAGGGGTTTTCTTTCAATTATCCTGTGATTTTTTATTAACGAAATTCCCTTTGCTTTATCGAAGACGGCATGCTTATCTAATGCGGGCGCCTCAGCCGATTCATCGCCGATGAAGGAACCGATTTTCATTGTTTTAATTAAATTGTAAACCCCGGCAATCACCCCGGCAAAATAGAATAGCCCGCCGGTCAGGCGAATCATGTGCATCGGAACGATTTGCAGTAATGTTTCAAGAAAGTTAGGATATTGAAGGACGCCTTCGGGTGTAAACTGTTTCCACATAAGTGCCTGCGTAATTCCTGACCAGTACATCGGAATCGCATATATCAGAATTCCCACGAAGCCAATCCAGAAATGGAAATTCGCGAGTTTCTTTGAATATAAACCGGTCTTAAAAAGCCGGGGCACGAGCCAGTAAAGAATTCCGAAAGTCAGAAATCCGTTCCAGCCCAGCGCGCCTATATGCACATGTGCTATAATCCAGTCCGTAAAATGCGCTATAGCGTTAACATTCTTCAGCGAAAGCATCGGACCTTCGAACGTTGCCATGCCGTAAGCCGTAATGGCAACAACCATAAATTTAAGGACTACGTCTTCCCTTACCTTATCCCATGCACCGCGGAGAGTCAGCAAGCCGTTTAGCATGCCTCCCCACGAAGGGGCAATCAGCATGATTGAAAACGCCGTACCGAGTGACTGAGCCCAGTCGGGCAGAGCGCTGTACAGCAAATGGTGCGGACCAGCCCAGATATAAATAAAAATCAGTGTCCAGAAGTGAATAATTGAAAGCCTGTAAGAATACACGGGACGGTTAGCGGCTTTCGGAAGAAAATAATACATAAGTCCGAGGAACGGAGTCGTAAGAAAAAACGCAACTGCGTTATGTCCGTACCACCACTGCATCAGTGCGTCCTGAACTCCAGCGTAAATCGAATAACTTTTCGTAAAACTGATGGGAAGTTCAAGCGAATTGAAAATATGAAGCACAGCCAC
>JAPLFI010000267.1 GCA_026390755.1 Ignavibacteriota bacterium | reverse complement strand
TTTGCTGTTTTTACTTCTATTTCAAGTTTTTTGGCGATTGTAATATCTAAAAATGTAATAACTAATCCGTCTATGCGGTCGTCAACAGTGCGGTAGGGCATAATCCTGACGGTAAACCACCTTCCGTTTTTTGTTCCGATTGTGGTTTCTATAGATGTCAGTGTTTTTATTACCTGCCGTGCATGGTTGTCAATTTCGGGATATTGCAAATCTGTAACAATGTCCGTAAATGGTCTGCCGATATCCGACTTTCGCAATTTAAATATATTAGTCACCGAGTCCGTGAACCTGCGTATATTCAAATCTTTATCGAGGAAAAGCGTCGCAATCTCCGTACTGTTGAGCAGGTTTTTCATGTCATCGTTCTCCCGTACAGAATCACTTACCTTGTTCCGCAGTTCGATATTTACAGTTTGCATTTCCTCATTCATGCTCTGCATTTCTTCCTTTGATGTGGTGAGTTCCTCGTTGGTCGTTTGAAGCTCTTCGTTTGTGGATTGCAGTTCTTCGTTAGTTGATTTCAGCTCTTCCTGCGATGTTTGCATCTCTTCTCGTATGCTGTGCAGGTTTTCATAACTTCTCTGTAGTTCAATTTCTAATTCCTTCTGCTTTCCGGTTAAAATGCGTTTTCCTGTTTTCGGATTCAACGCATCATGTCTAAGCACATCCGGCACATCGGTAAAGACTACCATAATCATACTCCCGATTGAATCTGGGGTTTCTATGCGCTGAACGGTAATATCCACAAACTGTGTCTCTTCGTTCGTTCCTAACTTTAAATTGCGTACTATCACAGGCTCAAAATTCTGCATTGCTTTGCGCAGTGCGCCCGGCAGTTCATGCCGCAAGCCTTCGTGTGCCATCGAATAAATGTTCGCTATACCGGCAACCGGCTCAAGGTATTTTCCTGTACGTCCCGTGATGTAAAGTATATCGCCTTTGGTGTTTACAAGCACGCTCGCGGGTGAAAAGCGCTGAAGTAATATCCGGTCGGCAAGGGTCTGTATGTTTTCAACAACTTTCGCGGGAATCTTTATTTCTGTTGCCGCCGCTCTCTTGTGGTGAAAGGAGCTTGGGAAATCAATCAGTTCAGGCAACAGAGGTGATAAAGTGCGTTTGAAAATTTTCAGTCTGGTATCAAGTTCTTCAAACCCCTCTCTATGGTTTCCGAGCGTCTCGGCAGTGCCGAGTATCATAATCCCGCCCTGATTAAGGCTGTAATTAAAAAGTGACATGAGTTTTTTCTGAAGTTCGGGCTCCATATATATCAGCATATTGCGGCATGTAAGGATATCGAGTTTTGTAAACGGCGGGTCTTTAATCACATTCTGAGGCGCAAACACTATCATTTCGCGTATCGCAGTATTCACGCAGTATCCATCAGCCTCAGCAGTAAAAAACCGGCTTAAGCGCTCGGGCGATACATCGGCGGTAATGTTTGAAGAGAAAACACCTTTGCGGGCTATTTCGATGGAATCACTGTCCAGATCGGTTGCAAATATCTGCAAAGTCAGGTTTTTATGCTTAATAAATTTTTCCAAAGCTTCTCTAAAAACAATTGCTAATGAATAAGCCTCCTCACCTGTCGAGCATCCCGTCACCCAGGCGCGAAGCATATGTCCGTTGGGTAATTCGCTCATCAGTGCAGGAAGAACATTTTCTTTGAGCACTTCCCATACGTCAGCATCGCGGAAAAAGCTCGTAACGCCAATCAACAGCTCTTTGAAAAGTATCTCAATCTCATCGGGATTTTCCTGCAAAAAGCGGACGTAGTTGTTTATTTTTTCTATCTGGTGAAGTCCCTTGCGCCGTTCTATACGCCGAAACAGTGTGCTTTTCTTATACAAAGAGAAGTCGTGCCCCGATTTTTCGCGGAGCAGTATGATAATTTTTTCAATGTTGCTTTTGTTTTTACTCTCGGTTTCCGTATCTGTTATAACTGCGGGAATATACTTAAGAAAAGTAATCAGTTTGGCGGGCAATTCTTCGGCAGGCGCCACGATATCGGCAATTACAGCATCTATAGCACTGCATGTCATTCCATCGAATTTTGCCGAGGCAGGAGACTGCACCAGCACAACGCCGTTTTTCTCTTTAATCGCTTTCAGCCCAAGGCTTCCGTCCGAGCCCATACCCGAAAGTATAATGCCGATGCTCTTTTCCTGCATGTCGTCTGCAAGCGAGCGGAAGAAAATATCAACAGGCAGACGGAGACCGCGCGATTCAACAGGCTCGAATAAATGCAGAGCACCGTTCAGTAAAGACATGCTCTTATTTGGCGGTATCACATACACGCAGTTTGGCTTCAATTTAAGACGGTCGCTTGCCTGAAACACTTTCAGTAGAGTAATCCGTTGCAGAAGTTCTGGCATAATGCCAACATATTTCGGGTCGAGGTGCTGAATCACAACAAACGCTATTCCGCTGTCTTTGGGCATATTTCCGAAGAACTGTTCCAATGCTTCAAGTCCGCCTGCCGATGCGCCGATACCTACGATGGGAAAACTGTCCGATGCCGGGCTTTTCAGCCAGCTTGCCTTTTTGACTTTGTATATTTTGGGAACCTTACTACTTTCAGAACTCGTTTGCCCGTTTTTTTTATTTGCTTCCGGATCTGAAAGAAGTTTTTCTGATTTAATTGATTTACTCCGTTTTGTCGTAGCCATGGACTTTATTTCCTCCTTAAACTATTTCCTGAATTGAGAGATTCAATTATCTGACTTCCTGTTTCTAAATAACTGTATAAAAAAAGGACGCAACCTGCAATACATCCCGTATAGAGGTACTGGTATACCCTTAGCGAAGACATAAGAAAGTGCGCCCCAAGCGGGACGCAACATTCCTGCCTGCTTTCGCTTATTAAAAATTACCAGTTTTCTATACGAAACATAGCAAAAAAGCTACGTAAAATCTTATAAAAAGAACGTAATAATCCCGAAAAAGTTCTATTGTTAGTCTTTGGGATTACCCATTTCGCGGAAGATACTTATTTTCGTGAAATAAACAAATGTATAAACATTTGTGCTACATCTTATCATCCCGACCCTTGCTCTTGTCATCCTAAACCTTGCCCCTATTTTTTTTGTCATCCCGCCCCCTGTCCTTATCATCCCGCCCCCTGTCCTTATCATCCCGCCCCCTGTCCTTGTCATCCCGCCCCTTGCTTCAATTTATTTTGTCATCCTGAACTCGTTTCAGGATCTCCTTAACACTTAACACTTATCTCCC
>JAPLFI010000199.1 GCA_026390755.1 Ignavibacteriota bacterium | reverse complement strand
CATATTCATCCGTATCCTCCGTGGAAATGCTCACGAGGGGCATATAACCTTCGCCGGACAATTTAGCTCTTTCATTTACGGCATAGAAAGCATTATTGATAATATTCAGTAATGCTCTTCATATATCCTGCACAACAACGGTCAGAGGCTTCATTTTATCGGTATATTTTTTCTTTTTTTTGCAGTTGAATCCGGAGTCGGTTGCCTTCATACCGTGATATGCCAGACCGCCATATTCTTCCACAAGTACATTTATATTACTGATTCCTTTTTCGCCGGAATTCCCTCCGGAATGCAGGAGCATATTTTTCACTATACTGTCAGCACGCTTTCCGTGTCCGTTTATCTTGTGAAGGTTAGATTCAATATCCGATAACAATAAATCCATGTCATCATTTTCATTTTCCCTTTTCCCGTATTTTTTTTCAACTTCCTCTTTTAGTTCGGTAATAAGTTCACAGGAAAGTTCGGAAAAATTATTTATAAAATTCAACGGGTTTTTAATTTCGTGTGCAATCCCCGCGGTTAAAGAGCCCAGGGAAGCAAGCTTTTCTTTAACGATTAACTGTTCCTGAGTTTCTTTCAGTTTCAGCAGAGCAGATTCGATCTGAGAATTCTTTTCGACCAGTTCGGAAGTTCTTTTTTCGACTTTTTCCTCAAGAGTCAAATTAATCTCTTCAAGTTCCCTGTAATATTTTTCTTTCTCGGCGACGGCATCGGAAATTGACAAAACCATTTTATTGAATATTTCACCCATCCTTCGCGTTTCGGCAATTCCCGAAACAGGAGCTTTAACGCCTGCAACTTCGGTCCCCTTTATTTTATTCATCGAATTAACGAGTCCCCTTACGGGTGTAGTAATGTTTTTTGCAAGAATGAATGCAAAAATCCCGACTACAAACAGCAGTGCGATACCAATCACTGCAAAGATTTTCAGACTGTCGTTCAATGACTCTTTCAGCTCGCTTTTGCTCTGAAAAACGACAACCGTCCAGGGCAGTTCCTTCAGGACCCTTGAAGATACTATATACGGGGAATTATTTTTATCATACACAACTTCATCATCCTTATCAGAGGTAAAAATCGGCTGCCAGATTTTTTTTAACGCGGGATCATCGTATAAATTAACTTTCAATCTTTCATCCGCCGAAAGAATATTATTCTTCAGATACGATTCAGTTTTAGAAAGTACTAATCCTGTCTGATTGTTAACAATTACAATATCACCTGTTTTTCCTATCTTTTCGTTTTCAATATCCTGGAAAATCCCGTCCAGAAGAATATCTATTCCCACCATTCCGATAAAAGTATCCCCTTCATATATGCCGAGACAAACGGTAATCATCCATTGCTTCATAAAAGATTCATCAAAATAAGGAGCAGTTATTTCAAATCCCTTGCTTTTTTTTGCAGTATGGTACCAGACTTCTTTCGGGCTTGTAAGATAAGCAGTATCATTCCACACCTCCGATACATAATTATCAGTATTACCCGCAATCTGACTGTTTTTTGAGGAAGAATTCTTATTTACCGTATAAATAAATCCCTTCCTGCCGAAATATTTCTGCGCGACGGGTTTTTCGAACGCAAAATAGCAGTTATATTCGCTTACGGAGAAACTAAAGTTATCCGCCATAACTTTTTTCAGATATTTCAGAGACTTTGAAGTGTCAAGGAAATCAAGTATTCCGATATATCCTTTCAGTCTTGTCAGATTTTGTTTTGCCTGAATCATCTCGTCATCAACAGATTTTGCCTTATCGCTCGAGATATTAAGAAAATCTTTTGTAATAGATTCGTTCTGAATTTTTGCATATTCAGAAGCAAAAACTATTATAAAACCCGCAATGCATATTATGGTAAATATTATGGAAGTAATTGAGATATAACGAATTGAAATTTTATCGGCTATCTTCATTTTTCCTGCTGCCGGACAGTAATTTTTTTATGAAAATATTTCATCAGCTCATTTTTAGGAACAGCTAAAAAATTAATCCCGCCGGCAAAATGCCGGGGGATTAAAATATAAAAAAACTATTGTTAAATTACTATTAAAAATCTATATGCTGTATCCAGGCGCGCGTATCGGGAATTTCGCCGTACTGCATACCGGTTATCGTGTCATAAAATTTCTGCGCCACCGGACCGATTTTCATACCGTTTATTTCATAATCTTTACCGCTATGATGCAGCATTCCGACGGGGGAAATAACAGCGGCTGTCCCGGTTCCGAATACTTCCTGCAGGACTCCGTTCTTATGGGCATCGAGGACTTCCAGCAGTGTGATATCCCGTTCCGTGACCTTCATACCGAATTCTCTTCCGAGAGTAAGGACGCTGTCGCGCGTGACACCTGCGAGTATCGCACCCCTATCGAGTGAAGGAGTAATAAGTTCATCATTGATAACGAACATAATATTCATCGCTCCGACTTCGTCAACATATTTTCTGTTCACGCCGTCAATCCACAGTACCTGTGAATATCCTTTTTGATGGGCTTTCTGTCCCGCAAGAAGCGATGCCGCATAGTTACCTGCAGTTTTTGCCATACCCAGACCTCCTGTTACCGCTCTGACGCGTTCCGTTTCAACAAGTATTTTAATCGGATTGAGCCCTTCGGCGTAATATGATGCGACGGGTGAAGTCATAACTATAAGCATATATTCGCTTGAAGCCGTGACACCGAGGAAATTAGAACTGCCGAACATTACGGGTCTGAGATAAAGTGACTGCCCTTTATGCTGTGGAATCCACTGTTTATCAACTTTGACAAGCTGTTTCATAGCTGAAACGAGTTTATCTTCATCGTAGGGCGGTATGCAGACCATCGCGGCCGAATTATTAAGCCGGTGCGCGTTTTTATCGGGTCTGAAGATATTAGCGCCGCCGTTAACCGCACGGAAGGCTTTAAGTCCTTCAAAAATTGTCTGTCCGTAATGGAGTGTACAAAGTCCCGGTTCCATCGGCATCGAGCCGTAAGGTACTATATTACCTTCATCCCATTTCCCGTCTTTATATTTTGTAATAAAAACATGGTCTGAGAAATAAACACCGAAACGCAGGTTATTCCAGTCAACGGTTTTGAGCTTAGAATTAACCGTTTCAGATACTTTAAATTCCGACATAATTATACCCCTTTTTTTAGAATTTTTTTAAGAAACGCGGATGTTTGACCCCCGCGGTTACTTTAAAATCAACCCATGTTTTGCATAAGTTCAGCGCCTTTTTCGAGTGCTGTTCTGTTTACTTTAAGTAAGTTATGATATCTTTCGGGCAGAACTTTTTTCAAAGCTTCGATAATCGCTTCGATACTGACAATCGGTTTCTTTTCAAGAAATGCGCCGAGAAGCACCATATTAGCGACGCGGACATTATTCAGCTTATTAGCTTCATCCGCCGCGGGTATTGCATATATTCCTATATCTTTCCTTTCTGATGCATGAATTATGTTAGTGGATTCATACACAATAATTCCGCCCGGTTTAACTCTGCTCTCGAATTTCTCCATCGAGGGCTGGTTCAGTATAATCGCAGTATCATACTTGGAAACTATAGGTGAACTGATGGTTGAATCCGAAACTATTGTTATACAGTTAGCCGTTCCGCCGCGCATTTCCGGACCGTAAGACGGCATCCATGAAACATTTTTGCCTTCGACCATTGCGGCGTAACCAAGTGTTTGTCCCATTGACAAAACTCCCTGGCCCCCAAATCCTGCAATAATTATTTCTTCTGTCATAATAAATTTTTTATTTTCGTTTCTTCAAAAAAAAGTTCTGCACGCGGGATACACCCGATTATTTTAAATCTTCCGCCGACGGGACTTTAATATCGCCCAAAGGATAATATTTCGCCATTTCATTATCTAAAAATTCCACTGTCTGCAAGGGTGTCATTTTCCAGTTCGACGGACAGTTGGAAATAATCTCGATAAAACTGATTCCTTTATTGAGCTTTTGATATTTAAATCCGTTAGTAATGGCTTTCTTTGTTTTTCTGACTGCTGGCGCGTTATGGACTGCCTGACGTGTAACATAAAAGGCACCCGGAAGAGGCGCAATAAGTTCAGATACTTTAATGGGATGTCCCATAGTCTTTGTATCGCGTCCGTAAGGAGATGTAGTGGTTTTCATACCGGCAAGCGATGTAGGAGCCATTTGTCCGCTTGTCATTCCATAAACACCGTTATTGATGAAAATAATCATAATATTTTCTCCGCGATTGACGCAGTGTATAGTTTCGGCAGTTCCGATTGCCGCAAGGTCGCCGTCACCCTGATATGTGAAAACGTATTTATCAGGCAGTACTCTTTTAACGCCTGTTGCCACAGCTGTTGCTCTGCCGTGAGCCGCTTCCTGCATATCAAAATTAAGATAATCATAAGCAAATACAGAACAGCCTACGGGCGCAATGCCTACAACATCGCCCTGTATTCCCAGTTCTTCTATTACTTCGGCGAGAATTTTATGCGCAGTACTGTGACCACAGCCGGGACAATAATGCATCCTGGTACCCGTGAGAGTATGCGGTCTTTCATAAACCATGTCATAAGTTTCGCCGTTTTCGACCAGACAATCGGGTGTTTGAATTTCGTTATTTTCCATATTATTGTATTAAAATATTCTTTTTATAAAAAATTTCAGCTAACGCTTTTAAAGAATTTTTCGAAGTTCTCTTCAACTTCTTCCGGACTTGGGATGATACCGCCCTGCCTGCCGTAATGCCCGACCGGCACTTTTCCGTTAACGGCGAGTTTTACATCTTCAACCATCTGACCGGCATTGAGTTCAAGAGTCATCATGCATTTCACCTGATCCGCAAGTTTATTCAATCTTTCATACGGAAACGGGTAAAGCGTGATTGGTCTGAGAAGTCCGGCTTTAATACCTTTTTCACGCGCAAGCTGTACGGTTTTATGGCTAATCCTTGCCGAAAGACCATAAGCCACAAGCAGTACTTCCGCATCTTCAGTCATGATTTCTTCATATCTGACCTCATTTTTACAAATCTCTTCATACTTCTTATTGAGCAGAAGATTAACAGCTTCCATCTTTTCGGGTTGTATGAACAGTGATGTGATAATAGATCTTTCCCTATCGGGTGTTTTACCGGTTGTTGCCCAGGGTTTAGGTATCCTTTTTAATTCTCTTTTATGGAAAACAACCTTTTCCATCATTTGACCAATTGCACCGTCGGAGAGCATAAGTACGGGATTGCGGTATTTATCCGCGAGTTCAAAGCCAAGAAACACAAAATCAGCCATTTCCTGAACTGAATTCGGCGCAAGGACTATGAGGTGATAATCCCCGTGACCACCGCCTTTGACAGCCTGAAAATAATCTCCCTGTGAAGGCTGGATTGTACCGAGTCCGGGACCTCCGCGATTTACATTAACGAGCAGGCAGGGAAGCTGAGCCGCCGCAATGTATGAAATGCCCTCCTGCATCAGGCTGAATCCCGGAGAAGATGAAGATGTCCATACACGGGCGCCCGCGCCTGCGGCACCGTAAACCATGTTGATTGAAGCAACTTCACTTTCCGCCTGCAGGACTACTCCCCCGCGTCCCGGCATTTCACGCGCAAGGTATTCCAGCACTTCGGACTGCGGTGTGATCGGGTATCCGAAATAAGCATCGGCACCGGCCTGAATTGAGGCTTCTGCCATTGCTTCGTTTCCTTTCATTAATCTTATATCTTCGGTTTGTTCCATAATTTATTCCTCTTTAATAATCTGTTTATGTAATCTTATGAAAAATTAATTTTATTGTAAATATTTAAAATCAAATGCAACAAGACGCTTGCGGAAAGTAACTTTTTGTCAGATATAATCCATTTTCGACAAGTCATCTACAGCAGGATTATCTATCTTTAAAGTAATAGATTCGTTTACGTCTGAAATAGTCGCAAGATGCTCTTTTTTCCTGCCCGTTGTGCGGTAAACTTTGATTACTCCGTCCGGACATACAAGAGCACAGTTAGTACAGCCCGTACATACGTCATCTATAACGACGGCATATCTGTAGCCAAGATTATTGATATCCTTGGACATAATTATTCCTTCTTCCTTGCAGGCAGTTCTGCAAAGCTCACATCCTTTACATTTTTGTATATCTATTACGGTTTTTCCCTTAACTTTCCGGGGTTTCTTCTCAGAAGTTGATGTATTATCGCTCATAAAATACTAATTTGGATTTTTGGAAAGCTTAATTTCACAAAGTAACTTATTAAAAATTATATTAATATTAAAGATATTTTTATTAGCATATCTTATACCAGAGTTTTTTAACCGGGTTTCTTGCTTTTCTTCTCTATTATTCTTCTTTCGAGAACACTTAACACTTAATCACTTAACACTTAATCACTTAACACTTACGAAGAAATTGTTCGGGATTGAGCGCTTTCCTTATATGTATGAATACATCATCAACCGATATGTGTTTCATGCAAGACGGCGCGCTGCATCCGTAATCATGCCCGAGGTAGAGACAGGGACTGCAGTATTTATCACTTTGAATCAGCACAGTATTTTTACTGTAGGCACCCCATTTTACGGGATTTGTCGGACCATGGAGACCCATTGTTTTTGTGTCAACACAAGAGGCAAGATGAAGCATACCGGTATTACTGCAAACAATCAATTTTACCCGCTCGACTATAGCCACAACTTCGTCGAGCGTAAACCTGCCCGCAGTGTTAATAATATTTTCCCCTATACCATCCGATATATATCTGCATTTAGGAATTTCCGAAGAAGAGCCTGTTATGAGAATAATTATATTATCATCATATTCAATCAGTCTTTTACCGAGCTTAACATAATTTTCAAGTTCCCACTCACGCGCCTTTCCGTTATCGCCGCAGCCCTGATGCAGACAAATTACTTCTCTTTTCAGGAGATTGTTTTCAGTCCAGAATGTTTCCGCAGTTCTTTTATTCTCTTCTGAAAGGAAATACTCCGGTCTGTAATCATCTTCTCTGACAGGTATCTCAATCGGTTGAAGTAAATCGAGGAAAGTTTCCAGTTCATGCTTCGTTCTTGAATGATTAACCGCGCTGTCGTACATAAAATGTCTGTACTGTCCCGAAGTCCGGAATCCTACGGAATATCTGAATTTCATCGAAGCACAAATGATGGCGCTGATTCTTGACCATTGTTCCGTATCAATAATAACGTCATATTTTTCTTTCCTCAGTGAGAAAATAAACTTCAGAATCCTTACAGGATTTAAAAGAAATGAATGAACATCGCTTACAATAACTTTATCCACGTATGGTATTTTGCGTGCAATACTCTCATTTATCGGAGAACACAGAAAAACTATCTCAGCTGAAGGAAGACTTTTTTTCAAGGTTCTCAGCATCGGAATGAGCAGAATACTATCGCCTATAGCGGCGAACTTAATGACCATAATCCTGTTTAAACTGCCACCAGCGGAGGGAAGGGGGTTTCTCTTTTTTTTAAATAATACGGCAAGTAACAGTATCGGAATACCTATATATCTGTCAAGTGTACGAAATAAAGACTTACGCCGCATTAATCAATTCAAGAATTAAATGTTTGATAATATACTAATAAATTGATATATTATCAATATTAAGAAAACATATATGAAAATTGCATACGGTAAATTAATAAAGGAATCTTTGAAAGCGCGGAGCAGTTCTTATTCTCCGTACTCGAAATTCAAAGTAGGAGCGGCGGTTCTGACTTCAGGCGGCAGGATTTTCACCGGAGCCAATATTGAATGCGCTTCTTATTCAATAACTATTTGCGCAGAGCGTGTAGCCGCGGCAAAAGCTGTTTCCGAAAAGCATAGAAAGTTCAGTGCGATTGCTATTTCCTCGAGCGGTCGTGAATTCGCCTATCCATGCGGGGCGTGTCTTCAGTTTTTATACGAATTTTGCGATGATATGACAGTTTTTCTCGTAAAATCCGAAAAGATATTCGAAGAGTATAAACTCAGTCAGCTTTTACCAAAACAATTTCATTTATAAATATTTTTCGAAAATGATTATGGATATGAACGAACATTTACAAATCCGCACTTATAAAAAGACCGGACATTTGGAAGTGATATGCGGCAGTATGTTTTCAGGAAAAACCGAAGAGCTTATACGCAGAATCCGGCGCGCAGAAATAGCGAAACAGAGAGTGAAAGTATTTAAACCAAGGATAGACGACCGGTACAGCGAATTTTCTATCGTATCACATAACGAAAGCTCATACCCTTCCGAAGTACTGGAAAACGCCGATGAAATTCTGGAGAAATGTTTCGATGCGGAAGTTATCGGAATAGACGAGGCGCAGTTTTTTGACAATAACCTCGTGTATGTATGCCAGTCGCTTGCCGACGCGGGTAAACGTGTTATTGTTGCCGGACTTGACCAGGATTACAAAGCCGTTCCGTTTGATCCTATACCGCAACTGTTAGCTATCGCCGAGTATATTACCAAGACACTCGCGGTTTGCGTTATATGCGGGGCTCCGGCAAACCGCACTCAGAGAGTTGCAAAAAGTTCTGACAGAGTGCTGGTAGGCGGAGAAAATTTTTATGAGGCGCGGTGCAGACTTCACCATATTGTCAGCGAGGGTGAATAGAATTAGTATTAGGTATTAAGTGTTAAGTGTTAAGTGTTAAGTGTTAAGTGTTAAGTGTTAAGTGTTAAGTGTTAAGTGTTAAGTGTTAAGTGTTAAGTGTTGAGTGTTGAGAGTAAAGTGAAAATAATAAAAATAGTTATGAAAAATTACAAATTTATTGCTGATCATTTCCGTGTTTCATTATTAGTTATCTGCGCGGTACTTTTTGCTGTGCAGAACTTTTTTGCATGCGGGAATAAAGAAACGAAAGACAATAATCAGGGTGACAAAAAACTAAAGGTGGGATTAGTTTTTGATGTGGGCGGACGGGGAGATAAATCATTTAACGATGCCGCATTCAAGGGGCTTGAAAAAGCACAAAAAGAACTTGGAATACAATTTGAAGTTATTGATCCGGGCGACGGCGCTGACCGTGAATCGGCTTTGAGAAAACTTGCAAGTAAACCGGATATAGGAATCATTTTCGGAGTAGGTTTTATTTTTACGGAGGATATTACGAGAATAGCCGAAGAGTTTCCCGATAAAAAATTCGGATGTGTTGATTATACAATTACTCCGCAGAACTTTTCGGAGAAAACTATTCCCGCAAATTTAACTGCACTTGTATTTAAGGAAGATGAAGGCTCATTTCTCGTAGGTGCTATCGCCGGACTTACTACAAAAACCAATAAAGTCGGATTTATCGGCGGAATGGAATCCGGTATAATAAAAAAATTTGAAAACGGCTATAAGAACGGCGTGATGTATGTGAACCCAGAATGTAAAGTTTTGAGCGCCTACGTTAGTGTTACTGGAGAAGGATTTAAAAATCCCGGAAAAGGAAAGGAAATTGCCACAAGCCAGTATTCAAACGGCGCGGATATTATCTATCATGCATCAGGACTTTCAGGAATAGGGATGTTTGAAGCCGCCAGAGAGTTTAAGAAATTTGGCATCGGAGTTGACATGGACCAGTGGAATGAAGCAGAGGGGTATGTGCTAACGAGTATGACTAAAATTGTGGATGAGGTAATTTATCAGACTATAAAAGATTTCAAGGAAAACAAATTTACCGGAGGTATACGTTCACTTGGTTTGAAAGAAAAAGGCGTTGATTATATTTATGACGATAATAACAAATCACTAATCACACCTACTGTTCGCGAGAAAACTGAACAAATCCGTGATAAAATAATTAAAGGTGAGATAAAAACGACACAGTAATCGGTATTTGGTATTTGGTATTTAGTATTTGGTATTTGGTATAATAACACTTAATTCGTTCCTATTGATATTCTGAAATTAAGTCCGCCTTCATTGGATGTACGCGGTACAACGGTCACGCCTCCGCCCGTTGGTTCTGTACTTATATACTTATAAAATACCGTCATCTGCACCTTTGAACTAAGTGAATACTGAATAGAAGGATTAAAAGTCGTTACAGCCGAGCCGTTACCGGGTGTCAGAATTGGTATCTCAGTACCGGGTTCAAACTTATAATCCTTCGGGTCATTTGTGCTCTTTGATATTGTCAGCGCAAATGTTATATCGTTTTTAAGCGATAAACCAAAAAAAGGAATCTCGAATCCCGCCTTCGCATAGTTCATATTAATGCTCCAGTCGTTTGTATTTGTCGTCTGTACTAAATTACTTGACGGTGCTAATATATTTGACTTTGATGAATTGAATCTTATCGCCGCTGTCATACTGCCCCCCCATAATTGCTTAAATGTGACATTGATACCAATTAAAGGGTTAAATGACTGCGTTACCGACTGCCTTTGTACAATTTCATTATTGGATACGTCAACAACGGATGCCTCTGAATATTCCGATGTAAATGTGTTCTCAAATGAAACCGTAGTTGCAATTTCACTGAATAACGGCAGTTTTTCAAGCCCCGATATCGTTAAATTCCAGTTCGGGAATGGCATTGACGCTATCTTTTGCTTGAATAATCCCGCAAAGTTATTTGAATTCACAGTCGGATCCTGTACAGGCTCATATCTCAAATCCTCTACCTTTCCCGAAAAAAACATACTGTATCCGCTCGTCTTATTGCTGTTTCGGTTTGTGAACTGTCCCGCTAAGCCCTCCTGTGTGGATATGAATGAACCCGTATTACTATATCCCCACAAACTCTTATAAGAAAGATTCATCCTTATATTCTGCGGAATTAAAGGCGTCAGCGTTGCATTCAATGTCAGATTGTTTGTAAGGTTATTTATATCGGTTATATTCAGATTCGGTACCCGTTTCCCGGGGTCATCGCTAAAGCCTAACTGATACATCCTCGAAGGTCCGTATTCCTCCTTCGCCTTCCAATACAGCCAGAAGTTTGCAAATCCCGGACGTCCGTTCACACCCTGATTTGCAAGCGTATTCGTCTGATTGAATGTAAGGTTAATTAAATCCGGTATGAATGTACCGAATATTTTCAATATATCATTTAAATTCGGCTTATTGGATAAAGTACTGTCCGAAGAACTTTTTAGTAATTTACCGTTAGAAGTTCCGTTCGCCCCTGCACCGATAAAACTTCTTATTCCGCTTCCCGATTTCGTACCGCTTTTATTAACGCCAATCATAGACAACATATCGGAAAATTTGAATGTCACACCCGTATTCCATGTATTGGAAAATCCCACGTTATGTCCGATGTTTACAGTTGTATTCGGATTAGTCCATCCGTATGTCACATTGTAACTCATATTCACATCTAAAAACTTATTCATAACCGGTATATTAAACTTCGGATTGAAAGTAGATGTTTGCGTAAAATCAAGGTCCTTTCCGAAATTAATCAAACCGTTATTCAGAAATATATCGTCAAGTATCTTACTCCCCGATTGCTGTTGTCCGGCGCTGTCCGTCTCAAAACCCGATAAATCACTCCCAACCTTGAATGAATATGTGCCGTTCAAATCAACAATCCAGTTCTCAATGAATTTCCAGTTGAATCCAAAACCCCTGTTCGCCCTGAATAATCTCGAAATTGGATCCTCGTCTTCAAACTTTCTCTGCTTGGAATCGTTTCTCGTTCGGTTGAAATCAACAAGCGCAGTAATATTATTACTGAACAGCGGCACAAGCGGCAGGAACGGCGCAAAGAAATATATCTTCGCATCGCGGTACTGCTCGCCCAGATTTATCAGATTCCCTATTTTCAAATTGAGCTTATCCGCTAACTGAAAATCCGTATTGAAATTCAAACTCCCGTTCATCGAAAGGTCATTCTTCCTCTCGTATGTGAAGTCCCGCTGAGAACCAAACACCCCTGTGAAGTTCAGCGAAAAAGCATTCAGCAAAGTCCTTACAAAATAGTTATTGCCGGGAAATTTAAAACTCATTCCCGTAATCGAAAGCTCATTCCTCACAATCAAAGTCTGTGATTCAATCCGTATATTTTCGCTCTTAGTCCTTGCAAGGCTTTCATCGTTGGTTTTCGCAAGCACCTGTTTATATGTCTGCTCCGCCGCCTTATCAATCTCAATATCAGTACCGGGATAATATTTCGGGTCAACCACCGTCTCGGCATGCCGGAATGTAACCGGAATATTCAGAAAGTCCTTCCATTCACCCGAAAAAAACGAAGATAAAGCATTATTGATAATCTTATGTACGTTTAATGAAACTCCCACATCCCAGTTAAGCCCCGTCTGCCTGCTTCCCACCCTCGTATCGAGCGTGTGAAAATTCGGGTCAACCTTTGCCGCATTAAATGATATATTTCCTAAATCAGCTATCTTCTTACTCGTGTTTACATTGAACGCATAACCGTTATCATCATTCACCTTTAATACACGTATCTCATTAAACCAGACACTCCCTGTGATTACCGAGTTCAGCCCCGAGCGGTTCTTCTCCACTCCCAGCACAAATTCACGTATGATATTAAGCGCAGGATTTCCCCTCACCCTGTAAAATGAGCCGGGCGGACCGTTTGGAACCGGTGAATCAAGCACCTGATTCGCAGAATCCCTCGTAACCTTCAGACTGGTCAAATCTGCAAAGACAATGCTTACCTCGTTCTGCGCATTCCAGGGCGAGCCGGGTCGGACGTCCGGATGTATCGGCGCGCGGTATTCATAGTAGTTCAATGAATCCGAACCAAACCGAATAACCATCGTAGCGTCATAAATACTCTCATTCACATAGTTAAAACTCGGATCGCCGTTTACAAAAAGCTTCATAGCCTTGTAATTGAAAAGGTCAAGTGTCTGACTGCGGTAATCCTTCACAACTGTTTTCTGCTGACCTGTTATCAGATTGCTAACTCCGATAACAAGCGATTGCTCGTTTGATTTCGTATTAACACCGTTCTGATTCCTTACTGTCTGGCGCAGTATATCACCCGGAACAGGGCTCATATAAATCTGTGAATTTTCTTCAATGTTTACAACCGAAACCGAATAAGTCGTATCCGTACGGTTAGGCTTAAACCACTGATTCCCGACCAGATTAAAATCAACAAATAAAAGCTGT